>CAYWTT010000478.1:0-3563 GCA_964461245.1 uncultured Prolixibacteraceae bacterium
TCCCCGGGGTATGATATGCCTGCTTCAAATATTCCCAGGTTGTTCCCGGGTTGCATAAGCCATACCGAAAGGGGAACGCCGATCTGGGAATTATAACTTTTCGGGTTGCGTACGATGGAGAAGCTGTCGGAAAGCAGGTCATGAAGCCATTCCTTGACGACGGTTTTACCGTTGCTGCCGGTAATTCCGATCACCGGGAATTCGAAGCGGCTGCGGTGAAAGGATGCCAGCTGCTGAAGGGCTTCCAGGGTATCCTTCACCTCAATGACCGCCCCGGCTACTGGCAAAGTGACCGTCTCAGAAACAACAAAAACCCTCACTCCCTTTTCTGCCAGTTCAGGGATAAACTGATGCCCATTATTGCGGATACCGGAGAGCGCAAAGAAAACCGAATTTTCAGCCCGTAAAAGGGTACGACTGTCGGTCAGGATGTGGGAAACCATGTAACCGTCCGGAATTCCCGACTTATGAAGAGTACCTTTCAGAATGGAGGCTATTTCATCAATCGTATAGCTGATCATTGCCGTGCATTTGCTTTGTTGTAACATGAACGGCACAAGGGTTCATAGATGTCCTTTTCGCCCAGCAGCACCACCTGGTCTTTTTCCGATAAACGGTGGGAGAAAAGGGCATTGGAGCCGCAACGCACGCATACCGCATGTACTTTGGTGACATCATCCGCAACAGCCATCAGTCCCGGCATCGGACCAAATGGATTCCCTTTGAAATCCATGTCCAGTCCGGCCACAATGACCCGGATCCCCTGGTTCGCCAGCTGAACTGCCACATCCACCAGATGCTTGTCAAAAAACTGTGCTTCATCAATACCGATCACATCCACATCATTGGCAAGCAACATGATGTTGGACGAATTTTCCACTGCCGTAGACCGTATAGAATTGTCATCATGCGAGACCACATCGGTAATAGAATATCTGGTATCTATGGCAGGTTTGAAAATCTCGACTCTTTGTCTGGCAAATCCCGCCCGCCTCATCCTGCGAATCAGCTCCTCGGTTTTTCCAGAGAACATGGACCCGGTAATCACCTCTATGGTTCCCGTTCTTTTGCCTGTATTTAAATCACTTTCGGTAAACATTTGCAGTAATCCAATCAGAAATTAATAATTTTACGCCACAATTAATCGATAGATACAAAGCTACATTTCCTAAATATAAACCGGAACATTTTTAAATGAAAAGATTTTCAACCCGGAAAACAATTGCCGGAAAAATGAGTTTTACAGATTAAGACGGAAAGTTATGGACAATAAAAAACTGATGCACATTCTGTTACGTGATGTAATTGAACTGGAGCAACTGGTTGGGGAGTTCCGGCAAAACGGAAATTTCGATGCATTGGAACAGGAGTTGCTGCTTACCCGGATTTCAGGAGTCCGGCATTTGCTTGAAGTAGCATGCAACCTGAAAGAGGCCGGCAGTGAGGTTTTCCCCCTCCGGGAAATTCAGAAACCTGAAATTCAGGCGGAAGAAAAGCATGAGCAGGTAAAGGTTCCACTGAAGGAAGAGATGGTAACCAGGGTAGCTGAACCTGCTGTATCTGCAGATGTGAAATCCCGGGTTCCGGAGCACAGGGAATTTCAATCAACTCCCGTAACTCCCGGCGCGGAAATGTTCTCGGAAGAAAAGGAAGAGAAAATGACTGCCCCCGATATGTCGCTGGAAGACGAACCAGTCCTTCCTGCCGGGAAACATATCCTGGCCGACAGATTTGTGGCCGGGAAATCGGTGAATGACCTCCTGCTGGAAAGGTCCAGGAGTGACCTGCGGTTTTCAAACATGCCGTTAAGCAGTCTTGCCAGTGCCATTGGCACCAATGAGCGATTTCTCTTCACCCGTGAACTTTTTGAAGGGAACATGGATAGTTTCAACGATACCATCCTGAAGTTGGATTCCCTGAATTCCATCCAGGAAGCGGCCGATTTTCTGAGGGATAATTTTAAATGGAAAAAGAGTGAAACCAGCTTACGGTTCATTGATCTGGTGAAGCGAAGGTTTGCTAGGTAAAGGGAGCCTCCGAACATTTTCTGCCGGATCCGGAATTTGATAAGTTATTCGAATGAATGAATAAAACAGGTAAACTACATATAGTCCCGACTCCCATTGGCAACCTGGAGGATATGACCTTCAGGGCGGTGCGGGTCTTAAAGGAGGCTGAACTGATCCTGGCTGAAGACACACGGGTTTCCTCCAGGTTATTGGAGCATTATGGTATCCGGAACAAACTCCGTTCTCACCACAAATTCAACGAACACAGCACAGTGAAGCAGATTGCCGACGAAATCAAGACAGGGATCAGCGTGGCACTTATATCCGATGCAGGAACCCCCGGTATTTCAGACCCGGGATTTTTGCTGGTACGCACCTGCCTGGAAAATGGATTGGAGGTCGAATGTCTGCCAGGTCCGACCGCCTTCGTGCCAGCCTTGGTCAATTCAGGCTTCCCCTGCGATCGTTTTCTTTTTGAAGGTTTTCTTCCGCAAAAAAAGGGGAGGCAGAAAAAACTTCTCGCCCTGAAAGAAGAAGCCCGTACCATTGTATTTTATGAATCTCCCTTCCGCCTGGTAAAACTGCTGGAGGAAATGGCCACCCTTTTCGGCAGTGAGAGAAAATGTTGCGTCAGTAGGGAACTGACCAAAATATTCGAAGAAAATGTGCGCGGAACCATGGCTCAAGTTTTGGATCATTTTCTAAAAATCCCTCCCAAAGGGGAGATCGTAGTGGTGGTGGAGGGAAACTCGCCGGATGAAAAAGCCAAGAGCACGGAGCCAAGCACAAAGAGCTAAGAGCATGGAGCACGGAGCCGATGACGCACATTGTGCAAATGACTGCCAATGACAGAAACAAATTCCGACAAAATCGATGAGAAAGTACCGCCACCTCTTTTTTGATCTTGACAACACAGTTTGGGATTTCAATCTCAACGCCTATCATGCCCTGAAAGAAACATTCATCAGGTATAACCTGAATCTCAGCAGTTTTGAAAAATTCTTTGAGATCTATACCTTTCATAACGACAGATTGTGGGAGTTATACAGGCAAAACGGGATCACAAAGGAAGAACTGACCCGATCAAGATTTGACCTGTCGTTTAAAGATTCCGGGATTGAAGGTGTGGACGGGAAGAAATTCAACAACGATTATTTGATTCAGATGCCAAAGCAGACCAGGCTATGTGACGGAGCCCGGCCTGTTTTGGAAAAACTCTCCCGCAAATACGAAATGCACATCATAACCAACGGTTTTGCGGAGGTTCAGTATAAAAAAATGGCCAACAGCGACCTGAACCGTTTCTTTAGCAAAGTATTCGTCTCCGAGGAGATCAAATTTCCCAAACCATCTCCCGAAATATTCAGACACGCGCTGAAATCAAGCAATGCAAGGAAAAAGGAGAGTCTGATGATCGGAGATTCCTGGGAGGTGGATATCGTGGGAGCCATGATCACCGGAATCGACCAAGTTCATTATGCCCCCGGACTAAAAAATAACCATTTTACAGCAGCCGAAATGGAAATTATCAGCCGGTATCCAAATTTAACATAT
>CAYWTT010000479.1:0-3555 GCA_964461245.1 uncultured Prolixibacteraceae bacterium
AAATATTTCAGGCTATTTTTATTGATTGGCCTATGTTTAATTGTGAAATCCACATATGCCCAATATCCGACCATACCCGAAGAGGTTCAGAGTGCATCTCTCCTGATGCTTGAGACAGCTAGAAAACATTCTGATTCGGCTTGGGCTAAAGCTTATCCGATCATTCTAGAAGAAGCAAAACGTGGAAAGCCATATATACCGTGGGCCAGCAAGCCAGCAGATCTACCGCAAGCTAAGATTCCGGCCTTTCCGGGAGCAATGGGCGGCGGGGCATATTCGTTTGGAGGACGTGGTGGTAAGGTTATTACAGTAACTAGTTTGGCTGACGATGGACCTGGAACATTGCGTGAGGCTTGCGAAACCGGTGGAGCCCGGATTGTGGTATTCAACATCTCGGGGATCATTTGGTTGAAAACCCCAATTTCAGTGCGCGCCCCTTATATTACCATTGCAGGTCAGACGGCGCCTGGCGATGGCATTTGCGTGGCTGGAGAAACCTTTAACATCGATACACATGACGTAATTATCCGGCACATGCGGTTTCGCCGGGGAGCCACTGACGTTGGGAACCGGGATGACGCATTAGGCGGTAATGCAATTGGAAATATTATTTACGATCATTGTTCGGTTAGCTGGGGGCTGGATGAAAATCTTTCGGCATACCGGCACGTTTACACGCCTGATGGAACCGAGCAGAAATTAAAACTTCCAACCGTAAATATTACAATACAGAATTGTATTTCATCTGAAGCTTTAGATGTTTATAATCACGCTTTTGGAAGTACCATTGGTGGACATAACAGCTTGTTTGTTTGTAATCTTTGGGCTTGCAATATCTCCAGAAATGCTTCAATAGGGATGGATGGCGATTTTAATTTTGTGAATAATGTGATATTTAACTGGTGGAACCGTTCGGTTGACGGCGGCGATCATCAAAGTTTCTACAACATCATCAACAATTACTACAAACCCGGCCCAATTACCCCAAGAGATAAGCCTGAAGGATGGCGAATATTGAAACCCGAGTCCGGACGCTCACCTGAGACGAAAAACAAATTTGGAAAAGCTTATGTCAGTGGAAATGTAGTTGAAGGGAATAATCAGGTTACTAAAAATAACTGGGACGGTGGCGTTCAAATTGAATCAAGGCCCGATGCCGACAATGTGCTGGGGCAGATCAGGCAAAACACCCCATTTCCCATAAATCGGATATCGAAGGTAAGGTCGGCAAAAGAAGCCTATGACTATGTTCTGGATAATGTCGGAGCAACTTTGCCCAAACGCGATGCTGTGGATGAAAGGATAATCAGGCAGGTACGAACCGGGAAAATTGAATATAGAGAGGGGAATTTCCCGGTGGTTGGCGCTGAATACGTGAAACGTCGTTTGCCTGCTGATTCATATAAATTAGGAATTATAACCTTACCGGCTCAGGTGGGCGGTTATCCCGAATACAAAAGCACTGCCCCCAAAAAAGATTCGGATAACGATGGAATGCCAGATGAATGGGAAATCAGGTACAAGCTGAACCCCAATGATCCGGCGGATGCGGTATTGGATTGTAATGGCGACGGTTACACTAATATTGAAAAATACATCAACGGTATTGATCCGACCCAAAAAGTGGACTGGAATGATCCGAAGAACATTTATGATACGCTGGAAAAGAAAAAAGGAGGTTTAATTTAGGTTATTCTTTCGTTTTTGGTTGATGCCGCAATTGAGATATTGAAAGCCCGGTTGAGTGGTCGTTCTGCATTTTCTGTTTTTTAAGGATGAAAACGATATCATTTCATTGACTTCATATGGTTACCTGTTTGGGGTTAGAAGAGAAGATAAATGATCTTCAGGGTATGTTTTACGACATAAATTATTGTTTTTGGAGGTTAGTCCAATGCTGAGAACGCGGTTGATAATTGCAGAAAAATTAATTTGTATTTTGCGTAAATGTGTTGATGTATAGTAAAATAAAAACTTCCTAAAAATAAGCTGATCCTTTTTTTGTGGGTACTAAAGCATTTGGAGAAACAAAAAAGTAGATACTGACAGTTGCAGATGAAAACTTTCAGTTGCTGATTAATCAGAAATATTTTACATTTGAAATGTAAACGTTACCATTGTTGCAATTGATTTATTTATAAAGAAAATTGAATTTATGTTTTTAAAATTTTTTGAGAACGATTCCAGGTTCAGATCAAGTTATTTAAACAGAATAAAAAATAGAGCAAAAAAGTTTGGGCTGAACGGTGGTGATTGGTTGATAATTAAAAGTTAAAGCATAAAGTTATTATTAAATCTAACAATTAACTATGAAAAAAAAGGTCAGAAATCTGCCTGTTGTCATCAGGGCGCAGGCGTGCCTCGCAAAATTGACGAGGTTCTTAATCATGATTTTATCGGGATTGTTTCTTTTAGGGGCTCTTGATACAGTGTCCGCTCAGTCTGGAAATGTGAAACTTACCGGAGTGGTTAAAGACGAGGCCGGACTTCCTCTTTTTGGAGTTACCGTTGTGGTAAAAGGTTCGACAGCCGGAACATTAACCAATAACGACGGACGATTTGAGCTTGAATTTCCTCAGAGCAAAGGAACAATTGTGTTTTCATTTATCGGGTTGCAAACAGTTGAACTTCCATTCAATGGTAGTGGTTCATTCAACGTTGTGTTGAAATCAACTTCAGTAGATTTGGAAGAAGTAGTTGCTGTCGGATATGGAATGGTGAAAAAACGTGACCTCACAGGAGCCG
Organism: uncultured Prolixibacteraceae bacterium; assembly: GCA_964461245.1. Lineage (GTDB taxonomy): Bacteria > Bacteroidota > Bacteroidia > Bacteroidales > Prolixibacteraceae > UBA1413. Next base: position 2,746 of record CAYWTT010000479.1, read on the forward strand.
TAGCTTCAGTGAAAAGCCAGGATATTACCATGCGTCCCGGCCCCAACCCTATGGAAGCCCTTCAGGGAAAAGTTGCCGGGCTTGATATTACTCGTACTTCGGGTCAGCCCGGCGCCGGAGTGAAAATGAAACTGCGTGGTACAAGATCAATCTCTGCTGCGACTAGTCCTCTGTTTATAATAGACGGGTTGCCAGGTGACTACTCGAGTTTAAACCCGAATGATATTGAGTCTATTGAGGTGTTGAAAGATGCTTCATCTGCTGCAATATACGGCTCTGCTGGCTCGAATGGGGTAGTCATTATAACAACAAAAAATGGTAAACCCGGTAAGTTAAATATTGATTTTAACTCCTATTATGGGTACAACGGATGGTCGGTTACTCCCAAAATGCGCACGGGCGATTCTTATTTGCAGGCAAAGCGCGATGCGTATAAATATGTTTGGGATACCACACAAAATGTTTGGACTACAACAGGAGCCCTCTGGCAGTCAGAGGCAAATGATGAAACAATTTTCGGCTCTGCCAGATATGCTATTTTTAAGGAAGGTAACTATGTTGACTGGGCGAAAGAGTTTTTGCAGAGCAGTGCTGCCACGCAAAACTATAGTATAAGTGTTTCGGGAGGTAATGAAAAGACTAAAGGATATATCTCGTTTAACTATACTGATGAAATGGGACAGTACAAAGGGGATGAATACAAAATGTACTCAACAAATATGCGACTTGACCATAATGTCAGGAGATGGCTGACTGTAGGCAGCAGTATTCAGGCATCCTATCTTAACCGTGATAAAGCTCAGGATAAAC
>CAYWTT010000480.1:0-3554 GCA_964461245.1 uncultured Prolixibacteraceae bacterium
CTCAGGCCGTTAGCCGTTCAACCCGACAGCAAACTCGAAACTGAAACAGCATTCAGAAAAAGGAAAAATTAAACCAATAAATTAAATACTATGCAACCAAAGGAAATATCCCGCCGCAATTTTCTGGGAAAAACCGCGGCCACAGCCGGAATGGTAACCATCGGCTCCATGGGACAGGCCATGGTCCCGGAAAACAGGAATGAACAAAGCGAGCGGCTTCCGCGTGAAGTGTGGATCGCGAGTATTTCACAGATGAACCTGAAGTCTTCGACTTCGGCGGAAATGGTCGATAAGGTGATCGGCTGTCTGAATGAAGTTTTAGTATACAAACCCGATGTGGTCTGTCTTCCGGAGATTTTCCCGTTCTGGGGTGTAGAAAAGGAATACAATGCCAGCGAACGGGTTGCTGAGTCGGCGAATGCGCTGGAAAAACTGGCATCATTCTCAAAGAGAAACCATTGCTATTCGGTTTGCCCGGTTTACACCTCCGAAAACGGTAAATCATACAATGCAGCGGTTATTTTTGACCGCAAAGGTGAGAAGATTGGCGAATATCGGAAAGCACATCTTACCGAAGGGGAAATCGAAAGCGGATTGACTCCCGGGTTGCTTGACCCGCCTGTTTTTCAGACCGATTTCGGGGTGATTGGCGTCCAGATTTGTTTCGATATGTTGTGGGACGATTGCTGGACTATCCTGAGGGATAAAGGAGCAGAAATTGTCTTCTATCCGACAGCGTTTCCTGCAGGGCGCATGGTCAATGGCAAGGCCTGGCAGCACAAATATGTGGTGGTCTCGAGTACCTGCAAAAACACTGCAAAAATATGCGACATCACCGGAGAGGTGATTGAACAGACCGGAATCTGGACTCCCAACCATATCTGCGCTCCGGTCAACCTCGAAAAAGCCTTCCTGCACCTGTGGCCGTACAACCGGCGGTTTGACGAAATCCAGCAGAGGTTCGGCCGCAAAGTGCGTATTTCTATCTTCCATGAAGAAGAATGGGCCATCATCGAAAGTCTTTCACCTGAAGTAAAGGTGCAGGATATCCTGAGAGAATATGAATTGAAAACCCACGAGGAACATACCCGCAGTGCTACTACAGCCCAAAAAAAAGCACGCGGGGAATAATGGTTCCGGTTGAAACAGTTTGAAAATGGAGAAACACACCTTTCAGGGTAACAACGGCAGTAAGCCGCAAGTTTTAAAAATGCGCTGGGTGATGATCAGTTTTGCCTTGCTGGCAACCATCCTGAATTATTTGCACCGTCTGTCGTTTAACTATCTGGCCGCCAATGATTATTTAAGGGAGCTGATTCCGGATGATGCCTTTGGGTATATTGCCACCTGCTTTTTTATTGCATACCTGCTCTCCAATGCTGTCTCCGGATTTATCATTGATAAACTGGGAACACGGATCGGATATTCATTGTGTATGGCGTTCTGGACTACCGCGGGAATTTTGCATGCCATTGCCCGGACACCGTTTCAGTTTGGTTTTTTCCGTTTCTTACTTGGAATTGGCGAAGCCGGGAACTGGCCTGCCGCCATCAAGCTGACCAGCGAGTGGTTCCCACCTGAAGAACGCTCTACCGCTTCGGGCATTTTCAACAGTGGTGCTGCTGCCGGTGCGGTTGTGGCGCCCCTCCTGATTGCCTGGCTCGGTACCAACTACGGATGGCAAACCACCTTTGTGGTGATTGGCGTGTTGGGCTATCTGTGGCTGGCCGCATTCTGGTTCCTTTATTATACGCCTGAAAAATCCATTAAAGAATCCAAATCCAGGATTATACCTCCCCTTAAATTACTGAAGAACAAATTTGTATTCAACCTTATTTTGTCAAAAATCTTTATTGATCCGGTATGGTATTTTATCACCTTCTGGATCGGGCGATATCTGGCTGATTCGTATGGCTGGGATCTGGCAAAAATTGGTTGGTTTGCCATGTTCCCCTTTATTGTCGCCGACTTCGGAAATATTACCGGCGGACTGTTAACCCAGATGATCATCAAAAAGGGAGTACCCATTCCGAGAGCCCGGAAAATCGGAGCCGGGCTTTTCGGATCGGTTATGGCTTTCTCCTTGCTGCTTGGCCCCTTTCTGATCTCCGGGCCCTATTCGGCGCTTGTGGTTCTTGCTTTGGCCGGCTTCGGATACGCGTCGTTATCGGCCAATATGCTGGCTTTCCCTGCTGATGTGGTTCCGCTGAGCGCTACCGCTTCGGTTTGGGGAATCGCCAGCGTGGGTTCCGGCCTGGGTGGGGCCATTTTCCAGTCCCTGTCGGGAATTGCCGTTAAAAACCTGTCATCAAAATATAGTTATTCAGTGGCTTACAATGCCGTATTTTTGGGTTACGGGATGATGGCCCTGATCGGTGTCCTGATCCTTTTATTTCTGACCGGACCTCTGGTACGTAACCGGAAACTGCATGACTATGTGGAACAGGAAATCTGACCACACAAACAATTTATAAAATGTTAAAAACAAATCTGTTACATCCAGAAATTTTATCGGCCCTTGGCAGCAACGGTCATGGTTCGAAACTTCTGATTTCCGACGGGAATTACCCTTTTACAACAGGGGTTCCGGAAAAAGCCAAAAAAGTATTTCTGAACCTTTCTCCGGGAATGCTCACGGTACCCGATGTCCTGAAGGTGATTAAAGATGCCGTGCCGGTTGAATCCTACCTGATCATGTTGCCCCCGGATGGCACACCCCAGGCTATTCATGATGAGTTTCAGGATATTCTTGGCAAAGAAACTCCTGTCACGAAAGTGAAACGCTTCGATTTTTACAAGGAAGCACGGTCGGAAGACACTTTCATGGTGATTGCTACCGGCGAAATGCGCCGTTTCGCAAATATCCTGCTCACTGTGGGCGTGGTGAAATTCGGGTAAAAAAACGAATATGAAATACATTTTACGGATTATTTTTTTGATCATCCTTCTCATTTTTCCTGAGTTTCAAAGTATGGCTCAATCCGTTGAAAGGCCGGCCATTTGGGGCATAGCTAAAATGACTTTTCTTGTGAGTGATTTCCGATTGGCAAGGAATTATTACGGTAAGTTTCTTGGTTTTGACGAGGCATTTTCATATCCCTCCGTTCAGGGTAAAGTAATCTCCTTTAAGGTAAACGACCGGCAGTTCCTGGAATTTATTGAAGACCCCAAGGCTCGGGACAAACGGCGACTGGTTTCTGTTTCCTTCGAAACGGAAAATGCGGAACAATTGCGGCAGTTTCTGAAATCGAAAGGGTTGCTGGTGCCGGAAAAGACAACGAAAGATGGTGCCGGGAACGAGGGTTTTTGGGTGAAAGACTCCTCAGGGAATCCTGTGGAGTTTATCGAAATGAAGGAAGATGGCTTGCACTACCGGTCAAAAGGGCAGTTTCTTTCGGAAACACGGATTTCGGAGAGGATCCATCATGTGGGTTTGTTCTGCAACGAAGTGGTTGACATCGATCCTTTTTATGTGGGGATTCTTGGTTTTAAGGAGTTCTGGAGGTATCCTGAAAATCATCAGGAAAAGGTAGAAATGAACTATTTGCAGATTC
>CAYWTT010000481.1:0-3550 GCA_964461245.1 uncultured Prolixibacteraceae bacterium
GCCTCTAATGCATCGCCATTGGTGTCATTTGTTCCAGATTTATCCGTATTACTTGACTAATTGGGATCAGACACAAAACAGGGAAGTCATACTTCGATCATTAAAATATTGGGGATCGCCTGATATACCCAATACATGGACACAAGCTGTAATAAGTTCAATGTATTCGTCTGTAAAAGACGGCGAAAACGCATTAAAACATTTGAGCCTTGCCTTGGCTTCTCCCAATTTCTATCCAAATACCTTTCATGCTGAAAGCAGAAATCCTTGTTCCGAAACCTATGGGGGGTTATGCCGAATGTTGCTGGATATGCTTATTCAAAGCTGGGACGATAAAATCCGTATTTTCCCAGGAGTTCCCGATAGCTGGAAAGATGTTGTTTTTCACAACCTGAGAGCAGAAGGAGGGTTTGAAGTTTCAGCAAAAAAGGAAAATGGCGAAGTAGTTTGGGTCAGGGTAAAAAATAATACAGGAGAACTTTGCATGATTGAGCCCGGATTTAACGGTATCTTCAAAATCTCCGGAGGCAGAATAAAAAAAGCAGGTGAAAGTACTTTTGTTCTGAATATTAAAAAAGGGGAAGCAATGATTTTATACACTAAAAATACGGCTGATCTCAAAAATGAACCTGTTGAAACAGAGGAGAAGCAATATAATTTTTATGGTCTAAAAAAGGAATGAAATTTCCTAACTGACTTAACAACTATAAGAACAGTTCCTCTCACAGGAAAATGACTAAAGTAGGAGAATTAAAAGCCATTTAAAAGAACAATTAATTTTGACAAATGAAAAAAGTTAAGCTTAGCCGGATTGTTTTGTCTGGATTGTTTTTAATTCAGGCATGTACCATAAAGCAAAATGTTCCAGAAAATTACGAACAATATAACATTATCTGGAGGACACAAAGCAAAAATGCCTCAGAATCGATGCCGCTAGTTGGCGGAGACATTGGCTGTAATGTTTGGGTGGAAAACGGTGATATTCTTTTTTATCTACAAAGAAGTGGCAGCATGGACGAAAACGGCCAATATTTAAAACTCGGAAGGTTTCGCTTGCATCTAAACCCAGATCCGTTTGAAGACGAATCTTTTTTCCGTCAGGAGCTGAAGCTAAAAGACGGATATATCGAAATTGAATCAGAAAAAAAAGGCTCTCCAGACGTGCTCAAAACGAAGCTAAAACTGTGGATCGATGTTTTTCACCCGGTAATTTATATCGATGTAAAATCGAATCAAAATACTGATGTTACGGTTTCGTATGAAAGCTGGCGTACCGAAAGCCTGGAATTGTCAGGCGAACCGCAGAAAAAGGAACGTTTTGCCGCATTTAACCTGGAAGGTTATCCGGGGAAAGTAATTCGGTCGAAAGATATCATTGAACAAACTACCGATGGGATAACATTCTTTCACAGAAATCCCACGAATAAACTTATCCCTGAAGTGCTTATTGAACAACAGGGTTTGGAAGAATATGCCGCAGAGATTACCGACGATTTGAAAAATCGCACTTTTGGGGGCATATTGTTTGGCGAAAATTTCGTATTCGGTGGAGTCGGAGAAGGCATCTATCAACAAACTCCGTTTAAATCATGGAAACTGAAAACTAAGAACCCTCAAAAAAGTCACTTGATTTTAATTGCAACCAATATCGAGCAGACCGAAACTGTTGAAGAATGGAAAGAAAACCTTTCGAAAGTAAAGGATGCTGCCACTAAAAATCCAGAACAGACGTTTGAAAAAACAGTTGGCTGGTGGCATCAATTCTGGAACCGAAGTTACATTTTTATTCAGTCTGAAAATCCGGATCCCAAAAATCCAGTTTGGCAAATGGGGCGAAACTACCAGTTGTTCCGTTACCAGCTAGGAGGAAATGTTTTTGGCGAATATCCTACAAAATTCAACGGAGGAAACCTAACATTTGATCCGGGGCTGGTAAACAAAAAGGTAGTTCACGATCCAGACTGGCGGCAATGGGGCGGGGCAGTTTTTACAGCCCAGAATCAACGTTTGTTATATTGGCCAATGCTTAAATCCGGAGATTTTGATGCCATTTTGCCCCAGTTTGAACTCTATAGGAAAGGGCTGCCCGGCGCTACAGCGCGGGTAAAGAAATATTTTGGACACGAAGGAGCAATTTATTGCGAATATACCAGTGTTCCCGGAATTGCTATGGGAGATGGATGGGGCTGGCAGAATGATTACAACTATCGTATCAGAGGAGAAGAAATACCCTTTGGCGATCCGCGTGCAAATGCTGCAACTGGTTTTGGAGAGGTAGTAGAGAAAGGAATAATGGCCAACGGATCAATTGCTTATCATTGGGAATCGCAAGTAGAACATGCTTATATGATTTTGGAATACCATCGCTTCACTGGGAACGACATTTCTGCTTATATCCCTTTTATAGAAAAATCGTTAATATTTTTCGATAAACATTACCGGTTGCGCCAGAAGATGCGTAACGGGAATGAACTGGATGAAAATGGTAAACTTGTGATTTATCCATCTACTTCATGCGAATCATATCGGGGGGCAAAAAATCCATCAGATTTGACAGCAGGACTGAAAGCTTGCCTCGAAGCATTGCTGATACTGGACGAGAAATACCTCGATATTGAAAATAGAAAATATTATCAGGAATACTTAAATAGTATTCCTGATTTGGGTTATGATGAGGTAGATGGTGATAAAATAATAAAACCCGCATGGTCATGGTTGAAGTACCAGAATGTGGAATGTCCTCAATTTTACCCCCTTTTCCCGTTTAATCGCTTTTATCTTGGGAAAGACGATATGACTGTTTTCAGAAATACATGGAAACACGGAATATTTCCTAAAAATATGGTACAAAGCTGGCATCAAGACGGCATTTTCTTTGCCCGAATGGGAATGACTGAAGAAGCCGCTGATTATAATATCAGAAAGTTGCGGGACAGCGAACGCCGTTTCCCAACGTTTTGGGGCCCTGGTCACGACTGGGTTCCAGATCATAACTGGGGAGGGAGCGGAATGATCGGCCTTCAAGAAATGCTGATGCAAACCGTCGAAGATAAAATCGTGTTGTTTCCTGCTTGGCCCCAAGAATGGAATGTTGATTTTAAATTGCATGCACCTGAAAATACTACTATCAAATGCAGTTTTCAAAACGGTAAAATTGTACAGTTGATCGTTTACCCAAAATCAAGGACGAAAGATATTATTGTAAATTTTGATAATCAATAAGGAACTATAAAATGATCATCAATATTTTATTTAACATATCCCTAATTTACTCCGGGGCATTTCAAAGGCATTCTCAAGCCACACAAACAACTGATCTACAAGTTCATACACTCATATTATTGAAAAAATCATCAAATAAGAATTATTGAGAAAGTGCTGACCAGCGGCAGGAACGGTCCTACAACGGAGAAAATTCTCAAATCAGCCAAAATCAAAAAAAACAGTAGTTTTGAGGGATTTTCAAAATCTGAGGGAGCCTCAACCAGGCTTATTAAAAAAACAATACCATGCGTCTATTTTTTACAAGTTTAGCCACCCTGTTACTGCT
>CAYWTT010000482.1:0-3539 GCA_964461245.1 uncultured Prolixibacteraceae bacterium
GTAGGTTGCCTTCCTCATTCTCAAGGTATTCGTAAGCAATACAGGTCACCTTCTTCTGCATCAGCATCTCAATGGTTTCCTGGCAATGCGACTGGATCGCCATGTTGGAGATGATTACCTGGTTGCCGCGGAGCATCTCAATTTCACCGGTATCAAAGGGCATCACCCTGATAATGATGTCACACTGAAAAATCTCTTCCCTCTTCTCCACAATCCGGGCACCTGCCTCCCTGTATTCCTCGTCGGAATAACTGGCATGGCTTCCGGCACCCGTTTCAATGTAAATTTCGTGCCCGTAGGAAACCAGCAGTTCCACAGCCTGCGGGGTAAGCGGAACCCGATATTCCACCTTCGGAAGATCAGAGGGAATCCCGATAATGATCTTTTTCTCTTTCCGCTGAACCTCAAGCATTTCCTCTTTGGGAAGCAACATCGTTTTTGATACCGACAGTCCCGGGCGGGCCTTTTCCTTTTCCGTCATTTTGATTCTGCTTAAAAAGGTGAAAGTTACTTCCAAATCATGAATTATCAAAGTGGCTACCCGGCACATTCTGCCGTGATCCTCCGGAATCCTGTTTCCTCTTCGGAAATATTGACCTTAACATGTCGCTCAGGAAGCAGGGATTCAATCTTTTCCGGCCATTCGATCAGGCAATAATCTCCGCTGAAAAAATAATCCTCATACCCCAGGTCATACGCTTCGCTGAGATCCTTCAACCTGTAAAAATCGAAATGATAGATCGCATTTCCTGAAGGGGTGAAGTATTCATTAATGATGGCAAAAGTGGGACTGGTAACTATATCGGGCGATTTCAGGGAATGACATATCTCCTGGATAAAAGTGGTCTTTCCTGATCCCATTTTTCCGTAAAAAGCAAAGATCCGGCAGGCGGGAAATGCGGCAATCAGTTCTTTTGCCGTCCGGTGGAGATGGGAAAGACCGATATGATTTCTCTCAAACATTGGTGCGGTTTTGTGCAATTATACGAAAATATGGTTAAATTTACCAAAAAAAATTAACACTTTCTTAATATGAAAATACCTGAAAATCTGAAGTTTACCCAAGATCACGAATGGATATGCATGGAAGGTGAACTGGCCACGGTCGGAATTACGGATTATGCCCAAGGTGAGTTGGGCGACATCGTATTTGTGGAGATCGAAACCGTCGGAGAAACTCTGGTAAAAGGTGACATTTTCGGAACCGTTGAGGCAGTGAAAACCGTATCCGACCTTTTCATGCCGGTCTCGGGAGAAGTAATCGAAGTTAACTCAGATCTGGCCGACAAACCGGAACTGGTTAACCAGGATCCTTTCGGAAAAGGATGGATGATCAGAATCAAGGTTACAGATAAAGGCGAACTCGAAACGCTTCTTACACCCGAGGATTACCGGAAGATGATTGAAGGATAACGGTTATTAAAACCGTTTAAACCAGTCTTTCGTCCAGCTCATGTGAAGAGCACATGAGCTATGTTGGAAACCTCACCAGAGGATATTGCATTTTACTCCCCGTAAATGCAGCAACCATTAAATCTCCGTCATGCCCCGGGAAATCAGCCGCATTTGGAAGAGCCACACGACAGACACTTCAGGCATCCTTCCTGGTAAACCACGTCATTTGATCCGCATACGCCGCAGCGGGCATCTTCAGCCACTGTACCGTTGGGTATATATTTTTTCAGAGCACGGGCCACACCCGCTTTCCAGGAGTTGATGGTTTCATTATCGAGCTGGAGACTGGTAACCAGATCGACCACTTTATGGATCGGCATCCCATGGCGGAGCACTCCGGAAATCAGTTTGGCGTAATTCCAGAATACCGGGTTAAACTTGTAAGAAAGCCCTTCAATCGTGGTTTTATAACCCCGCTTGTTGATATATTGGAAATCATAGCGGGAAGTTTCTTCGTCTTCCCAGTTTTTGATGATATAACCCTCGGTGACCGAACGGGGAAGCAGAATACCGTCTTCGTCGTCACTCAATCCCGTGAAAATCTCATACGGCATTTTATCAATGAGTCCGATAAAAGCTACCCATTTTTCCTTGTTGTTTCTGAATCGGACTACATCAGCTTCCAGAATTTCAGGCCGTTTTGTAGGGAACGGGGAAGTTTTTTTCTTTTCCTCCTTCTTATCAGAGATCAACACACCCGATCTGGAGCCGTCGCGGTACACGGTCACTCCCTTGCAACCGCTTTTCCAGGCCTCAAAATAGAGCTTGCCTACCAGTTCTTCAGAAACATGGGCGGGTAAATTGATGGTCACGCTGATCGAGTGGTCCACCCATTTCTGGATCCTGACCTGCATATGCACCTTGGCAATCCAATCCACATCACCCGAAGTAGCCTGATAATAAGGGGATCTCTTTACCAGATTTTCCAGCTCATCCTGGGTGTATTCCCTGTTGGAGTCGATTCCGTTGGCATCCATCCAGGTTTTGAATTTGTGATGAAATACCGTATACTCTTCCCAATGGTCACCCACTTCATCGATAAAGTCTACCCTGACATCCTTGTCGTTCGGATTTACCTTACGCCGGCGCCTGTATATTGGCATGAATACCGGTTCAATTCCGGAGGTGGTCTGCGTCATCAGGCTGGTGGTACCGGTCGGAGCAATGGTAAGGAGGGCAATGTTGCGTCTGCCGTATTTTGTCATTTCCTCGTAAAGTTCGGGATCCACATGGTGAATCCTTTTAATCAGGGGATTATTCTTTTCCCGTTCTGCACTGTAGATCTTAAATGGTCCGCGTTCCCTGGCCAGATGGACAGAGGAGCGGTAAGCTTCAAGGGCCACGGTCTTATGGACCTCCTCAGAGAAATCGATGGCGTCTTCGCTTCCATATCTCAGATCAAGGGCAGCAAGCATATCTCCTTCTGCAGTTATACCAATCCCTGTACGCCTGCCTTCTTCGGCCTTCCTGCGGATGTTCATCCACATATTTTTTTCCACAAGCTTGATTTCCTCATTTTCAGGATCATCCTCAATCTTCTTTAAAATAGCGTCGATTTTTTCCAGTTCCAGGTCAATGATGTCGTCCATCATCCGCTGGGCCAGGTGGATATGTTTCTTGAAAAGATCAAAATTAAACCTGGCCTTTTCAGTAAAAGGATGATCCACATAAGAATAGAGGTTTATGGCGATCAGCCGGCAACTGTCATAGGGACACAACGGGATTTCACCGCAGGGATTGGTTGAAACTGTACGATAACCCAGGTCGGCATAACAGTCGGGTATCGATTCACGGATAATCGTATCCCAGAAGAGGATTCCCGGCTCAGCTGATTTCCAGGCATTATGCACAATTTTCTTCCACAGGTCCACCGCATTGATCTCCTTTTCAAACAGGACATTCTTGCCGCTGATCGGATAATGCTGAAGATAGGTCTCCCCGTTTTCCACGGCCTGCATGAAATCATCATGCAGCTTTACCGATACGTTCGCCCCCGTGACTTTACCCTGCTCCAGTTTGGCATCGATGAACTTCTCGGCATCCGGATGTTTGATCGAAACCGACAGCATCAGGGCTCCACGCCT
>CAYWTT010000483.1:0-3531 GCA_964461245.1 uncultured Prolixibacteraceae bacterium
CCGATTTCACCAGGGCCATCTGATAAAAATGAGCCGGTACCAGCGTGCTATCCAGGGTATTGTACCCCTGCCCGATCAACACGTTCTGCATTTCCAGACGGGTCTTCTTTTGCTGAATCCGGGCATTGGCCAGCTGCTGGCGGTAGGTAAAAGAGTTCAGCTCGGCAATCACCTGGCCGGCCTTCACCTGATCGCCATTTTTTACATACACCCTTTCCAGTTGTTCACCGACGCGAAACTGCAAGTCGCTTTTCCGCCGGGCAACCAGCCGGCCGTTATTGACCAGCTCCTTGCGAAAGGCGCCTTTTTGTAACACCATCACTGTCACCGGATTTTGCTGCTCGGCGTACTGGCGTTTGGCGGAATCGGAACGGTCATCCGTATGGGAACAGGAAAAAAGAAATATAAAAACAGTGAACAGGATGGCAGGTCTCATTTCGTCAGGTTTTAATCAGATAATAAAATTAGTTTTATTTCAACAGAAAGCAACTTTTATCTCAAAAACGGGGTAGCTTCTCCGGCAGCAGCGAACGCAACTTCCGGATTGCCGGTCTCTTTCCGGCCGTCTGGCACCAACAAGAAGCTGAAAAGCAAAAAACGGAAAGAAGAAGTTTTCATTCGTTTTGTATTTAGTTAAGATTTGCGAGGCTCAAAAGTTACGTGGTTACCTTGTCCATTCTTCTTTTGACCCTTTTTATTTTTTCCCTCAAATACCCGGCCAAACAATGGTCATCAAAAAAAGGCTTATGCTGGTTGTAGTTCAGTATTTTATGGCTCCATTCCAAATAATCGTCCAGGCAAAACTTCCCGTCATAATCATTTTTAAGCAGTGATAGATGAAGACTTTTTTCCCTGTTATCCAGAAAAAGTCCGATGTTCGCCAGATAATTTATCCGGATGCTATCCGCATAACCTTGCTGTTCCGTAAATTTCGACGAGGTGATCTGAGCCGGATGCACCCGGTACTCCATCAGAATTTCCGGAATATTGCATATTCTGAAATTCCTGAAACTCCTTGAAACAAACTCATAATCAGAAGCATACATTAGATTCTCGTTATAGAGAAGCGATTTTTCATCGGGAAATGAACTTTTACGGATGCAAAGGCCCGGGTGCAGACAATAATTATTCTCCATGAACCATATTTTCAACCATTCGTTGTCAACCGGATAGTTGACCGGCATATTTCCTGCGGCTCCAAAGCGGCGAAACCAGGAACTGGAAATTCCCACATCCGGATTGTTCAACATGAAAAGCAACTGTCGTTCAAGCCGATAAGGAAGCGCCAGGTCATCGGCATCCATTACAAAAATAAATTCACCGGAGGATGCCTGAATGCCAATATTCCGTGACGGGTAATTACCCAGGTTTACAGGATTGGTAATGACCCGGACACGCTGGTCGCAGATCTGTTTAAGTATTTCGCCGGTCCCATCGGTTGAAGCATCATCAATGATAATGAACTCAAAACAGGTAAACGTCTGATTTAATATGCTGTTGACTGAAAATTCAATAAATTTCTCTGAATTATAAACGGGCATTATCACTGAAATCAAATATTTCTTCATCTTAATATTTCCTTACCGTTATGATCAAATATATTTTTTCGAATACCAAACAGGCCGTTATTAACAGTGAACTTTTCATTCTTGATATTCAGAACAGATTTTTTGTAATTAATGGCATTCATCTCGTCATAACTCATCAATTTATTGCAGTTTTTTATTTTATCTTTTTTTGAATTTACTATTGCAACAGAATATTGTGGTTGATACCCGTCTATATATGTTAAACCTATTTGTTGTGCCCTCAATATTAAATCAGCATCCTGAAATCCCATAGGCTCAAAACTTTCGTCGTACCCCCCCAACTGCTCGAAAAAAGCTTTTGTCAGTCCGATTCTCCCAAATGTTCCATCGCCATAAATTTGACTGAATTGGTGAAAGATGATCGAAAAATCATGTTTAATGAATTTTTTGATCACATATTTTCCTCCAAACCTTCCGGTATAATTGTCGCAATCCAGATTAACCAACAACTCATTCGACGCCAGATAATGCGCTGTATTTTTGGCCACGGAAGCATGCCAGAACGGAAGTTCGCCGGTATAATAATAGCTCAGGTAACCACTGTTCAACTCGTCAGCAAAAGAATTTAGTATCCAATTTGACAATCCGTCATTACTCCCGAAGTCAACAACAACGAATTCTATCAGATCTTTAAACAAGAAATTGTCAAAAAGATTTCGAGGCAAAGTTTTCTTAATCTGATGTATCCTGTTTTTGCAGGTTATGCAAAATGATATTTTTGGAATGCAGTTCATGCCTGGTTACAGTTTATAATCCTTTATCGAACAATGCCCGCAAAGGATTGATGAAACGGTATATCAATCTTAAATCTTTAGTAATTATCTCAGCCGTTCCGTCCATCTGCTGGATGAATTTCAGGTTTTCACTGTAGGAAGAGGTCATTCCTCCGCTCAATTCAATCTCGGCGACATATCCCTTCTCCTCCGGCACCAAGGATACAGAGCGAATGTGTCCTTTCAGCATCCCGAATTGCATGTACGGAAATCCGGATAATTTAAGGTTGACCCGTTGTCCGATCTCGATTTTGCCGAATCCGACTGTCGGAATAATGGCTTTGGCAATAACTGCCGTATTCTTTTCCGGGATCACGGTTGCGATCAGCTCTCCGGCCGTCACCTCCTGATTTTCGCTCCAGACCGAGGTAAAACTTATCCTGCCGTCTACCGGGGAAGAGACCAGGAATTTCTCCTCCCACTGGTGAACCAGGTTTTCGAGATTCAGCCTGGCTTCATCCAATTCAAGCCTGAACTGGGTCAGCTCTTTTTCATGCTGTATTTCCAGCTCTACGCAACTCTGCTGCATCTGCAGGATCGATGATTCGATATTTTTCAAAGTGGCTTCGAACCCCATTGAAGCCGACTCTTTCATCAGCAGGTTTTGTCTCGATTTTTCGTATTCACTTTCACTGATTGCCTGATTTTTATAGAGCATAGAGTCCCGTGCAAACGCTTTCCCGGATAACAGCAAGTCTTTGGACTGAATATCTTTCTGTTTCAACAGCGTTTGGTAATATTCAGCCTGTTTGTTTACCTGCTTTTTCAGCAACATGATCTTTTGCGGGATCAGGTTTTGTTTCAGATAATGTCTGAAATTATTCCTGGTTTTTGAAAATACGGCATATCCCGGTTGCAACTCCCCCAATGTCATTTGACCGGCCAAAATATCAGTCATCACTTTCCGGTCCCAGCGAATCGTATCTGCATTGGCCGAAAGAATCTTTTTCAATGTTAAATAGTCTCTGTAGCCTGTCGGGTTATTAATCAGTGCAACCACGGCGCCCGCTTTTAGCTGTTGTCCGTCAGAAACGAACAGACAATCGATTTTCCCCGTTGATTTACTCAGTAACCGGACCGGCGGATATTCGGTGGTCAGTACCATCGGGGCTGTAATAATTTCAGGCGATTTAAAGAAAAAACTACCGGCAATAATCCCACCAAAAATC
>CAYWTT010000484.1:0-3529 GCA_964461245.1 uncultured Prolixibacteraceae bacterium
ACAACGGAACAGGTTCGTATCAGCGTATTTTTATTTTGCCTGAAGATTGGGAGGGGATGAACATCACTCTTCATTTTGGAGGTGTCAGTTCGGCTTTCTTGGTATGGGTGAACGGAAAATTTGCTGGTTACGGGGAGGACAGTTGTCTTCCTTCGGAATTCAATGTTACTTCTTATCTGCAAAAGGGGAAAAACATACTTTCCGTCAGAGTGATCCGATGGACTGACGGATCCTATCTGGAGGACCAGGATCACTGGCGGATAAGCGGCATTCAGAGGGAGGTTATGCTCCTGGCTGAACCAAAGCTGAGAATTGCCGATTTCCATTACATAACAAAACTGGATAGTCAATACCGGAATGCTGTATTCAGTTTGAGGCCGCGCGTCGAAAACCTGACCGGCAAACCTGTGAAAGGCTATCGGGTGAAAGCCCAGTTGTATGATCAGCTGGAAAAGGCAATATTGCCGGAAAGTCTGGTAAAACCTGCGGATGAGATCTTAAACGAGTTGCAGATCAGGCTGGATAAGGTTAAGTTCGGGCTGATGGAGACCGTGGTCAATAATCCGCTTAAATGGAGTGATGAGGAGCCCAACCTGTATACGTTGGTAATTTCCCTGGAAGACAGTTTGGGAAATCTGCTGGAGGCGAAATCATGCAGGGTGGGTTTCCGGAGCATTGAATTTTCCCCGGTCACCGGCAAGTTGCTGATCAATGGAAAGGAAACCTACCTGTATGGCATTAACCGGCATGATTTTGATCCGGTGAAAGGAAAAGCGCTTTCGCGGGAAGATATTCAAATGGATGTCAGGCAGATCAAACAATTCAATTTTAACTGCATACGGACGGCTCACTATCCCAATGATCCCTGGTTTTATGATCTGTGTGACGAGTACGGGATACTGGTAATGGATGAAGCGAACCTGGAAACCCACGGTACGGGTGGTTTGCTGAGCAACAACCCGGAGTGGACCCGGGCTTTTATCGAAAGGGTGACCCGGATGGTCGAAAGGGACAAGAACCACCCCTCCGTGATTTTCTGGAGCCTGGGCAATGAAGCGGGGAGCGGCCCCAATCATGCGGCTATGGCCGGATGGATCCACGATTTTGACATTACCCGTCCGGTTCATTATGAACCGGCACAGGGATCTCCCCGCCTGGAAGGATACATTGCCCCTGGTGAACCAGGGTATCCCAAAGACCATGCCCACCGGATCCAGAACCCGCTGGATCAGTATTATGTGGATGTGGTGAGCCGCTTTTATCCCGGCATTGAAACGCCTGGACTTTTATTGCAACAACCAGGTGATAACCGACCAATCCTGTTCGTGGAGTATTCCCATTCCATGGGTAATTCAACCGGAAACATGAAGGAATTCTGGGATATTTTCAGGTCAAATCCTCGCCTGATCGGGGGTTGTATCTGGGACTACAAGGACCAGGGACTTTTAAAAAGGGATTCACTTGGGAAAGCCTACTTTGCTTATGGGGGTGACTTCGGGGAGAAAATGCACGATGACAATTTTTGTATAAACGGTATCGTGGCTGCCGACAGGAGGCCTAAACCGGCCATCTATGAATGCAAAAGAGTATATCAGCCGGTTGAATGTGAATTGATTGACCCCCACAGAGGATTGATACGGATAGTAAATCGTCATGCAGTGAAGAATCTCAGAGAATATCTCCCTCGGATCGAATTATTGGAAGATGGTTATCCCCTGATAAAAAGCGATTTGCCTTTCATTAGTCTGTCAGCCGGGAAAGATACGGTTATCTCCGTAGGTGCCTTATTAACTGAGCTGAAAAATGACAGGGAATACTTACTCGGCATCCGGTTCCTGCTGAACAGGGAGACTCCCTGGGCTTTTGCCGGCCATGAGGTGGCTTCCAATCAGTTTTTATGGGCAAAACCACTCAAACCGGATCCAGTGAGAAGGAGGTTTTCTGCCCTTTCACTGGAAGAAAATCCGGATGGAATCAGGGTGTCCGGAAAAGATTTCCGCATGACCTTCAGCAAAGAAAAAGGCGGATTGTTTTCATGGACATCAAAAGGCATGGAACTACTGAATGCTCCGCTGAAACCTCATTTTACACGCCCTTTGACCGACAACGACCGGCGTGGGTGGAAAGCTGACCAGCTCTTAAAATCCTGGTATGACGCCAGACCTGAACCGGAAAATATATCAGCTTTCAGGAGCGGGGACGGAATGGTCAGAGTGGTTTGCCGTTATAGGGTTATCCCGGGTGCGGCAGGAGTGATTCTTACTTATCTCATCCGGGGAGACGGAGTGGTGAAGGTTCAATATTCACTTCAGGCTGCCCCTTCTTTGCCCGATCTTCCGAAAGTGGGAATGCAATGTGGCATCCGGCGGGATTTTGAACTGGTTTCTTACTATGGCAGGGGACCCCTCGAAAACTATATCGACCGGCGTTATGGCTTTGATGTCGCCGTATTTCATTCGAGGGTAGAGAATTTTGGGGAACCTTATATTATGCCACAGGAAAACGGGAACCGGACAGATGTCCGCTGGATGGAACTAGCCGGCCCGCAACACCGGGGATTGGTGGTGGTGGCCGACAGTTTGCTGAGCATGAGTGCCTGGCTATATACCGAAGAGAATATCAATGCGGCCAGGCATACCCACGAACTGAAAGAGAGTGGATTTATCACGCTGAATATTGATCTGGTTCAGATGGGAGTAGGGGGTAACGACTCCTGGTCGGAAGTTGGTCAGCCTTTGAAAAAATACCGGATAAAACCCGGATATTGGAGTTATGCTTTTTATCTGGCTGTTGCAGAGAAGAAAATCAGGTGGACAGGGAAAGAGATAGCGTGGATAAAAAACGGTTTTTGAACATAAGAATCCCTTATGATGAAAAGAATAACCGGGATACTAAATGCGGAATTTATGCATATATCTGAGTCTGTATCTTTATGTTCATGCCGGGAACTGGGATTTTACAGATAATTCCTTATTTTTAGGGTTGAAATGGTCATGGAGATTGATTCGTGCTATCCTCATGTTTGTTTGAGTCATAATTTAAACTATGTGGAAAACTCTTTTGGTCCTGATTGTTACATTCACCTTTTTTTCTGTGTCTAATGCCCAGAAAAACGACAGGAAGGTGCCTGAAAAGGTAATGAAAAAGGTTTATGAGGCGGTGAAGACGCCTTATAAATACGGTCTGATCCTTGTAGCCCCCGACAATTCAAAAATGATCGACTGCCCCAGTGTTTTCAGAAAGGGAAACAGCTGGTACATGACCTACCTTGTTTTTGACGGGAGAGGCTATGAGACCTGGCTGGCAAAAAGTGAGGATCTGCTGGCATGGAAAACACAGGGCCGCATCATGTCGTTCACCGACTGTACCGACTGGGACTGGAATCAGAAAGGAGGCTATGTTTCGCTACAGGATACCCGCTGGGGAGGAAGCTATCGCCTGAGCAAATTTAAAGGAGAGTATTGGATGACCTATATCGGGGGTAATTCAAAAGGATATGAGGCTGGACTGCTTTCAGTGGGAGTGGCCC
>CAYWTT010000485.1:0-3529 GCA_964461245.1 uncultured Prolixibacteraceae bacterium
TCAAATCTTTGAGTGTCTTAAGAAGGAATTTTGCCGCCACATAAGTCTTCTGCCAGTTCTTATCAGCCGGAATTACTTCCCAGGGAATCTTATTGCAACGGTCAAAGATCTGACCGTAGACTTTCATATACAAATCGCGCTTTTTCAGCGTCTCCCAATCGCCATCGTTGTGTTTCCAGTGCTTTTCAGGAAGAATTACACGTTCTTTCAGCCTCTCTTCCTGTTTTTCCTTTGAAACACTCATAAAGAATTTCAGGACTTTTGTACCGTTTTGCTCCAGCAACTCCTCAAAACGGTTAACCATTTCATATCGCCTGTCAATCACGCCGGGCGGAATATAGCCTTCAACCGAAGGTACCAGAATATCTTCATAGTGGGAACGGATGAATACCTGGAGAATCCCTCTGGCCGGAACCTGCTTATGTATCCTCCAGAGAAAATCATGGGCATACTCCTCGGGAGTCGGTTTTTTAAAACTGCAGACCGACAGCCCCACCGGATTGCAGTATTCCAGCAAGTCACGCACCAGCCCGTCTTTTCCTGACGCATCAAGACCCTGCAGTACGATCAGAATGCTGTGTTTCTTTTCAGCATACATCTGGTACTGCAAATCACCGATCTCTTTGAGCATTTTTTTTGTTTCTGCTTTTATCGGATCTTTATTGGGATTTTCCAGTTCGGTATAAATTTCAAGCATATTTTAATTTGGTTTTAGTTTATCGGTATATCCGGACTATTAACAAACAGGCAACATTGAACGACTTATGAAGAATTCAACAAAAAACTCACTTAATTTGCAGGATAAATATGGAAATAATCTGAAAGGATTCTATATTTTATGGTTATAATTTTAAAACTATTATCATGAGCATCAAAAAGCAATTTTTGAAATCCAAACCGGTTTGCAAAGTAAGCTTTAAAGTATCCAAAGAGCTTTCCAACGGCGCTTCCAAGGTAAACCTGTCAGGTGATTTCAACAACTGGAGTGAAACGTCGGATGAGTTCAATGCGCTGAAAGACGGCTCATTTTCTTTGTCTGTAGATCTTGAAACAGGCCGTGAGTACCAGTTCCGTTATTTGCTTGACGGCACAAACTGGGTGAACGATGAAGCTGCTGACCGGTATCAGAACAGTGGTTTCAATTCCATGAATTCCGTCATCGTACTGTAAAAGTACATCCCTCACAAGGCTAAAACGAGCCTTTACCCTCATCACGTTTGGTTAGACCACTCTCCAGGGATTTATTTTGCCACCGCACTGTTGTTCCTGCTTTTAAGCAGAAGAAATCATGATTCAGTCTATATTTCAAAAAGTAACCCTGCCGGAATGACAGGGCTACTTTTTTTCCTATTTCAGTTCAAACAGATAACTTCCGGCCGAAGCAACGACATTTCCGTTTTCAATTTTAACTCCCTTTACCTGTCCTGAATCCACATCTTTCCCGCTTTCCTTCAGTTTAGCGCCGGATTTGAAGGAGGGCGGAACGATAAGAGCACTTGTATTGGCCGGGATGACCAGTTTCATGGTGAAAACATCTCCATTTAAAATCCAGTTCACCTGTAACTTACCGTAATTGGTCTCGTATTCAGCCTTGACCGATTTAAGATCACCCACCGGTTCAGGTTTAATGATGACTCTTTTAAATCCGGGCATTTTTTCGCAAATATTGATGCCGGCCAGGGTATTCCACATCCATTCGCCGACACACCCAAGGGCAAAATGGTTTCTTGAATTCATGCCTTCCGGTCTTTCCGTATCGGAATTCCATAGCTCCCAGATTGAAGTAGCACCTTTATCAACCATGTATCCCCAAGACGGGTAGGTTGTCTGGTTGATCATCTGGTAAGCCAGGTCATGATTACCTGAAAGGGACAGCATGGGAAGAATATATCCGGTTCCGAGGAAACCGGTGGTGGGATGCACCTCTTTTGCTTTCACATTATCGGTCAGGTTTTTGACTACCTGGTCTTTCAGTTCAGGCGGAGTGATGCCGAACGCGAGGGGCAGCAAATTGGCAGTTTGAGTTTTTCCGGGATAATTAAGGGAATCTTTGTCCCAGTATTTTTGCTGATATGCAGCCGCAATCCGCTTTGAAAGATCACCATAGTATACCTCATCAGAGGCATTTCCGATAACACCAGCCATTTTGGAAAGCAGTTTGGCCGAATAGAAGAAATAGGCAGTTCCGATAGGTTCTGAAGGGCTTTTTTCCACCGCAATCCAGTCACCATAACCATTCCATTTTCCTTTTCCTCCCCAGATATAAATCAGGCTGTCGCTTTGGGAATGCATATAATCAACCCACCGTTTCATTACCGTATAGTTATCTTCAATGATCCGCCGGTCACCAAAGTACTGGTAAGTCAGCCATGGAATAACCACACAGGCATCTCCCCATCCTGGTTTTGACGGACCTTCCACCACAATGGCCGGGCTGACGTCATGTACCCATCCGGCTGAATCCTGTCCGTCGGCTATGTCGGTCATCCACTTGTTCCAGAATCGGTCGAGATTCATATTGAAATTGGCCGTTGGGGCAAATATCTGGGCATCACCCATCCAGCCCAGCCGTTCGTCCCTTTGCGGGCAGTCGGTGGGCACTGCAAAGAAGTTGCCTCTCTGTCCCCAAGTAATGTTTTTGTAAATCGCATTGATCAGCTTGTTAGAGGTTTCCAGCTTACCAATAAAAGGTTCACTGGTATGAATCACTTTGCCAACCAGGTCGGTAAGTTCCGGCTTTTGTTTCAATCCCGAAACCTGCACATACCGGAATCCGTGGTAGGTAAATCTGGGTTCCCAGGAAAGATTTTCGCCGTTACAGATAATCACATCGGTAGCCTTTGCCGATCGAAGATTTTCCTGAGCAACAGTCCCGTCGTCATGAAGCAATTCTGCATAGCGCAGGCGGATGGTATCTCCCTTGCTGCCATTGACCAAGAACCGGGCCCAGCCCACCATATTTTGCCCCAGATCAAACACATATTCTCCCGGAACAGGCTCATCTAGGCTCACAGGATTGAGTTCCATCTCTTCCCTCAGTGCCGGGAATTTCGGACCTTCCAGTTTCCCTTCGTAACCCGATGGTTCACAATATGGCCATCCTGCATCGTCAAATCCCGGTTCTTTCCACCCAGGGATTTCAAGATTGGCATCATACATCTCACCGTGATAGAGATGATCTGCCAGAATCGGCGAATCATGCCATTTCCATGTGGTATCCGTCACAAATACCTGCGTGGAACCATCTTCGAAGGTGACCTGAAGCTGAGCCAGTAATTTGAGAGGTCCTTCACTGTATCTTGTTCCGCCTTTCCAGCCTACACCTCCCGACCACCACATATTGCCCAGTTCGGCACCCAGGGTATTTTCACCCTCTTGCAGCATCTCCTTCACATCATATACCTGGTATTCCACCCGTTTGTAATAATCAGTCCAGCCGGGCGTCAGCAAATCCTCACCTACCCTCTCCCCGTTGATATAAAACACATAATTTCCAAGACCGGTGACAAATAACCTGGCTTTGGCAATT
>CAYWTT010000486.1:0-3509 GCA_964461245.1 uncultured Prolixibacteraceae bacterium
AATTGGCTGCCGGGGTATTGGTAAATCCTAAAGAAGGATCGTTATTATTAATATAAGTTTTTACCCAGCCGTTTGGATCGGCTGCGCGTTGCCGGACACGATTCACATATCCTTCTGCCTTACTCAGGCTCCCGATTTCAACTTCCACTTCAGCAGCCCAAAGCAAAACATCAGCAAAACGAATCATATTGTAATTATTAGCTGTTGCCTGAGCCCATCCCATAACGGCCGAAGTAACCGTTTCCTTGTCCTTGTCCCAGTAAAAGCATTTTTTGTTAAAATAAGGTCCTCCCACTGGTTGGTTATATACCCATGCCCGGGTCCCAAGGCCATGGTCAAAGACAGGGATGCCCCTTCGTCCCACCGTCCAGTCCAGCCGGGGATCAAGTGTCCCTTGGTAAGGTGTAAATGGCTCTGAAGCCAATATATTCATATCACTTTTGACATCAAAATCATTGAACGAACTGATGAGGGGCAATCCGGTAACCTCATCCGTTTTATAAGAATTTACCAGGCTGAAAGATGGCCGGGTTGCGCCTCCAGAACTTGCCAGACCAATCAGGGGCATACTGAATATATCCCCCATGTTCCCATTGTATCCTTCAGCACCATCATTCACAGATGACTGAACGGAGAATATGGTTTCTGCATTATTTTGTTTTACGGGATTGAAATTATCGGCAAAATTCACTAAATCATATTTGATATTTGAAGGGGTGACGCCGTTAGCTATAATATCTTCCAGCACT
Source organism: uncultured Prolixibacteraceae bacterium (assembly GCA_964461245.1). Taxonomy (GTDB): domain Bacteria; phylum Bacteroidota; class Bacteroidia; order Bacteroidales; family Prolixibacteraceae; genus UBA1413. The sequence goes on from CAYWTT010000486.1 coordinate 750, forward strand.
GTTTTTGCCTCAGCATATTTATGCTGAAACATATAAACTTTCGCAAGAAATGCTTTGGCAGCCCAACTGTTGGCCCTGCCTACTTCAGGATGGGTGGCTCTCAGGTTATCTGCGGCAAATTTAAAATCCTTTTCCAGTTCAGGCCACATGGGTTTGGAATTGTCTAAAAAGGATTCCGGGAAGTTGTTGTTTTCAAAAGTGAATTTCTCTTCGATTATGTAAGGTGCATTTCTCCACATTTTTGCAGCTTCCAGATGGTAAACAGCCCTCAGGAAGATCGCTTCAGCCTTAATTTGCTTTTCCTCTTCAGCGGTCAAAGATCCGGGCTCTGCAAGAGCCAGGGTACGCAATACGTCATTAGAGCGTTGTACACCACCATAAATCACTTTCCACTTTCCGCTGATGGATGGGTTGGTCCCATCATAGGTATATCTTTCGATTATCTCCTGATCCGGAATATCGCCAAATGACCCGACATACGCATCATCGGATGCCATCGAGCCAAAGAGTGAATTACTGATCCCAAACCATGTATCAAAAAGGGGAAGTGCAGCATAAGCTCCTATCAATAATTTATTCAGCCCGCTTTTGGTCGCCAGGATTTTTTCATTCGTAGTACCAATGGGATCTAACTCAAGAAAACTCTTCTGACAGGAAGATACCAACATCAGACAAATCAAGAGGTATAGGGCATTACGTTTATATCTTAAATTTTTCATGATCTTAGAATAATTAAAAGGTAATATCAAATCCTAAAATAAAACTCTTTTGATTGTTGGGGTAGTTTCCAAACTCCAACCCAAAATTTGAACTGCTACCCGGCAATTCGGGATCCAATCCGGAATAGCCCGTTAACTGGAACAAATTGGTTGCCTGGAAGTACAATTTCACCTTATCCAATCCAACGATACGGGTTTTCTCTGGTTTCAGCGTATAACCCAGAATCACTGATTTTAATTTCAGGTAGGAAGCATCTTCAATGGGAAATGAATTAGGCGTCAATTGAGCAGCAATAGCTTCAATTTTCGGAATATTTGTATCTGGATTTTCAATAGACCAGGCATCTAACCACATTTTGTTTGTTGTGGTTTTTGTCCCGTTATAGGCCTCATTCCCCTGGGACCCATAAAACATGGCTGAAAAATCAAAGCTTTTATAATTAAGGCCAAGATTAAAGCCATAGGTAAAGTCCGGATTGGGATCACCGATAAAGGTGCGGTCGTCGGAAGTGATTTTCCCATCGGGTACGCCCTCAGGTCCGCTGACATCCCGGTATTTGAACCGCCCGGGAGCTGCAAATTGCTGGGTGGGAGAAGTGGCAACTTCTGCATCAGATTGGAAAATACCCACAATGTCATATCCGAAGAATGAACTTACAGGGTGTCCAACCTGGTTTCTGACCACGGTTACGGGGCCGGTGGTAACATCAAAATATCCTGGATCAGGGATGTGTTTTACCCTATTTTTATAGGTGGTAATGCTTGAACTAATTTTAAACAATAAGTCCCTGCTGATTTTGCCACGGTAGGTAATATTCACGTCAAATCCTGTATTCTGAATATCCCCGATATTAACGGAAGGAGGAGTGGCAGTCCCCGCGGTTGCAGGAAGCGGAATGGGGAACAACAGACCATTGATGGATTTTTTGTAGTATTCAGCGGTGACATCCAGTGTGTTATTCAGGAAACTGGCATCGAACCCGGTATTGGTAATGATGTCTTCTTCCCAACCTGTGCTGACATTCCCAATGCGGCTCTGAATAAATCCCTGTTGGGCTATGTCATTGCTTCCATCGATCGCATAGGTTGACGCCCGGTTGAATATGCCAAACAAAGAAAAGGCATTATCAGGATTTACGTTGTTTTGGGAACCTAATTTCCCATAACTGCCCCTTAACTTCAGGTCATTTAACCAGGATATGTCTTTGAGAAAGCTTTCATTTGAAATGCGCCAACCCATAGAGATGGATGGGAATATCCCGAATCTGGTTTCACTACCAAACCTGGAAGAGCCGTCCCGACGCAACGTGGCTGCCAGCAAGTATTTCTCATCAAAAACATAATCCAATCTTCCAAAAACAGAGTACAAATTATTATGATAGCCATTACTGCTGTTGGTGATATCTGAACTCCCATTATCCAGTACAAGGAAATTAAAATCATCTGAAAAGAAATCAGAACTGGAACCATACATGTTTCTTCCCATATACTTGTTTGCTTCAATGCCGCCAATTACGTTTACATTGTGTTTCTGAAGAATCTTGCTGTATTTCAGGGTATTGGTAATAATTATATTGCCAGTATAGCCAGAAGATTCAGTGAGCTTGTTCTTGCCGGCGAATTCCTGCCGGTCCTCGTATTTGTTGAAATAGTAATTCATGCCATACCTGAAAGATGAGCTGCCACCAAGGCTACTGCGAAAGGTAAAATCTTTCAAAAAATCAAATTCTGCATACACATTTCCTGAGAGCGTCCAGTTATTTCCCCGGTTGTTTACCGTGCGCATCATCTTTGCGACCGGATTTTGCTGTGATTGTCCCTGAACCGCAGTGGTTCCACGTGTCCCTGAATAATTTCCTCTGATATCATACACGGGCACGGTGGGATCCTGCCGGTATGTCTGTGCAATGGCATTCGTATGCCCATTCCTGTTTTCTAATCCCGGATTCTGGTTATAATACACATAGAGATTTTCACCGACCCGTATTCCTTTTTTTATTTTACTCTTATTGAATCGCGGTAAAGTATTCTAATTCAATAA
>CAYWTT010000487.1:0-3508 GCA_964461245.1 uncultured Prolixibacteraceae bacterium
GCTGGAAACTCCCGTATAATAATTTTCGGGAATGGAGAGGATCTGGTTGTATGTATTGTCTTTGTAAAAAGCAATATCCAGACCCAACCGGTTGTTGAACATTTTGGTCTCCAATCCCAGCTCGATCGATTTTTTATCTTCAGGCCGTATATCCAGGTTAGGCATCTGATCATTCTTGAAGCTGTACCTGGGGAGGTCGCCGTTGTAACTGGTAATGGTTCCCACACGGCTGAATCCCGGATTGATGGCATACGGAGCATAATCATTACCGACATGAGCCCAGGAAACACGTGCTTTGCCGTAATTGAACCAGACTGGCAGTTCAAACGTTTCGGTGAATAGCCAGGAAAGGCTGATTGAAGGATAGAAATAGCTGAAATTTCCCGATCCATTGGCATAAGTCAGGGTCGAAGACCAGTCGTTACGACCGGTAATGTTCAGGAAGAGCTGGTCTTTCCAGGAAATATCGGAGAAGAACATCAGGGATTGCAGGATCCGGGTGTTGCTGATGGTAGCACTCTGACCGGGTTCGTTCTTTGAGTTGGAAAGGGAATACTGACCGGGAACGATCAATCCGCCGTTGGTCCAGGCACTGGTATAACTGTCGCCTGATTCCCAATGTTCCCCCACGACCGATAAGCTGGCATCCAGTCCGTTATCGAAATTTTTGAAGAAGTTCAGCCAGACCTTTCCGTCATACTGCTGCTTGCGGGTATGTCCCAGAGAGTAATATCCCCCTGAATTGCGGTAACCTTGTCCCAGTTCTTTGGTTTCCGATTTGATGTAATAGTTGTTCACATATCCGTCCAGTACTGCATTGAACCACGGGGTGACCTTGAAGGTCATTTTCCCGGTCAGTCGGAGAGATTCTTCGATCTGTTTGTAGCTGTTTTCATAAATGCCGAACCAGATATTGGCACCCGGAATGTTAATCCCTGGATCATTGTAAGCTGACTGGGGAATACCGCCGTGAGCTGCCTTGTAATGTTTCCGCCAATAGGAAGTATTATAGTTGCGCGGCCATGGATCAAGGAAGTATTTGATCAGGTCCTGCGGCGGATTTTTGGGAGCCGAATTGGCATAACTGATCCCCAACTCAGTGGTCAGGAAGTTCCCGAAATCACGGGTGACTTTGGAATAAACCGATTCCCTGGTGAAGTTGTTCCCGGGATAGGTTCCTTTCTCACCAAAATGAGACAGGGAGATGATAAAGGTGGAATTGTCGCCTCCTCCTTCCAGTGAAACATTGGTGTTGGTCTGATATCCCTGTTCATAGGCATCAATGGCATTGTCGGGCTGGGGATCATAGGTTGTCCAGTTGCCTTCCCAGTCGCGGACTTTGGTTCCGTCCATCTTGTGACCATAGCTGTAAGGCGCCCATCCATCATAATACCCTTCCAGGATAGGCTCTCCCTGGGCATTGTACTTGAAGGATTTCTGTGGGGCGAAAATGTCGGGATAACTGCTGTCGTACCCCGGCATGGGACCTTCACCGTAAATGTTCTGGAATGCCGGTCCGTCGTACACCTGTTTTACATTGAAACGCTGGGAAATCTTGATCCCCAGGTCTTTTCTGGCTTTCCCCTTCTTCGTGGTGATCACGATGGCTCCGTTCAGAGCACGTGAACCATAAAGGGCGGTTGCCGCAGCACCTTTCAGAACTGAAACAGATTCGAATTCATCGGCATTCAGGTTTTTCAGTTCATTACCCCAGTCAACGCCACCCCATTGTGAACCTCCGGAAGTGTTGTTGTCCATGATGACACCGTCCACCACGAAGATGGGCATGTTGTTCCCTTTCAGGGTGGAATTTCCACGGATCGTGATTTTTGAACCACTGAAGACACCCCCTTCACTGGGGGCTATGTCTACACCGGCTGCGCGGCCCTGGAGAGCATTTACCGGGTTGACTGTAACTGACTCTGCCAGTTTTTCCCCCTCAACCTGGGTTACTGAATACCCCAGTTTTTTGGCTTCCTTGGTAACACCCATGGCCGTGACAACCACTTCGCCTAAACCAATGGCGCTGGTTTTCATCACCACGTTGACAGTAGTGCGGCCATTTAATGTGATTTCCTGGGCTTCCATCCCTACAAATGAGAAAACCAGAACAGCATTGGGAGAGGAAACACGCAGGGTATACACTCCATCCGGATTGGTAATGGTACCCGTTGTGGTTCCTTTTTCCAGCACCGATGCACCGGGTATACCCAGTCCGTCGGTATCTGTAACCTTCCCGGTTACAGTCACCTGTGCCCAGGCATTTACTGAAAATGCCAGACACCACATCAGAATAAATAAAACCTTTCGCATAAAACTTTTGATTAGTGAATGATTAGATAAAGTATTGAAATGAACCTTCTTTTTCAGTATGATCACACCGCATCGCTGAAAATGTGCTGGTACAGCATGGCTGTGGTCCCCATCAGCCCGGATTGCTCGTCAATCTCGGAACAGACAATGGATGTGTTTTGCAGGATCTGCTCCAGACAGAATTTATTGAGAGCCTGCTGTATGGGGGTGAGAATAAACTGGTTGGCTTTCGAAACCGGGCCGCCCAGGACAATGACTTCGGGATTAAGCAGCTGGATCAGGTAGGAGAGGCCTTTCCCGAACATCATGCCCACTTTGTTCAGAATGGAGATGGAAAATTCATCCCCCAGTTTTGCCAGTGCAATGACATGTTCCGGTATCAGTTCTTCGGGACGATCACTGTACTGGAGGGTAAGCTGGGAAACTTTCCCGTCTGCGATACCCTCCCTTGCCAGTTTCAAGATGGTGTTGGATGAAGCTGCCGTTTCCAGACAACCCCGCTTCCCGCAAATGCATAGTTCACCGTCCTCGACCATCTGGATGTGTGAGAACTCTCCGGCAAAGCCGGTGGTGCCGCCGTATAACCGGCCATTGAGAATCATGCCCAGGCCCAACCCCCAGCTCCAGTTGACAATCACGGCATTGTCACACCCTTTGGCCTTGCCGAACGTATATTCCCCATAAGCCTGCATACGGGCATCATTGTCAATGTATACCCTCATGTTGAACTTCTGCTCTAAAAGTTCCCTGATTGCCTGGTTATCGGGATTCTTGATCGTAAAGTTGATTCCTTTGACCGAATCTACCAGTCCGGGCATGTCAACCCCCAATCCGATGATCTTGTCGCGGGGAATCCTGTAATCGCTAATCAGCTTTTCGGCCGCCTGGTACAACTTTTCGACAAGTTCATCATCGTCGATGTGCGTTTCAATAGAGGATAAGGGGGTAACCCGGTTATTATGACTGTTATAAATCGTCATTTTAGCCTGATACCTGCCCATGTCGCATGAAATCACAAAAAGGGATTCATCCGAAAGGTTATAGATGGCAGGTTTTCTCCCTCCGGTGGAAGCACCGGTACCTGCGGAATCTACCCATCCCTCCCGGATCAGGTCATTCAGCAGGGTGAATGTGGTCGGGAGACTGATTCCCAGTGTTTTACTCAACTCAGGCGCCGATAATGAGCCTTTGTCAT
>CAYWTT010000488.1:0-3506 GCA_964461245.1 uncultured Prolixibacteraceae bacterium
AGCTGAAAAGACAGCCCGCAATATTTCAAAAAACACTACAATTATCATACCTTCTCACAATATTCCGTCATTTAAACCGGCCAAAACATTCGTTTCAAAAGTTAAGAACCAGGTAAAATAAGAGACCATGCCAAGCGGAAAGAAAAGGAAAAGACATAAGATGGCTACGCATAAGCGTAAAAAAAGACTTCGGAAGAACAGACATAAGAAGAAAAAGTAGCATTTTTTGCTGAGTTATCATAAGTCGGATTAAACCTAAAGTAATTAGTCTACTTTAGGTTTAATCTGTTTATGGAATTATGTGAAAAGTCTTTTTGTAATTTTACTGTAAAAATTTGGTTGTGAGTAGCGATTTAATCATTGATGTCTCTCCTTCCGAAATTGTGATTGCTTTACTTGAGAATAAGAGACTGGTTGAATTAGGCAGGGAAAAGAGCGGAGCAAAGTTTGCTGTCGGCGACATCTATCTGGGTAAGGTAAAAAAGATCATGCCCAGCCTGAATGCCGCATTTATTGACGTAGGCTATGAAAAAGATGCTTTTCTTCATTATCTGGATCTGGGTCCGCAATTTGGCACCCTCAACAAGTTTCTGAGACTGATCTCCTCCAAAAAGAACAAAATAACCTCCATTTCCAAAATCCAGTCAGAACCCGACATTAACAAAGAGGGATCTATTGCCGACCAGTTGAAGGTCGGTCAAAAAATACTGGTGCAAATAGCCAAGGAACCCATTTCAACCAAAGGGCCCCGTTTGACTTCAGAGATTTCCATTGCAGGACGCAACATGGTGCTGATACCTTTCAGCGATAAAGTATCTGTGTCACAAAAAATCAAGTCGAACGAAGAAAAGCTGAGGCTGAAAAATCTGGTGCAGAGTATACGCCCCAGGAAATACGGAGTTATTGTCCGCACGGCTGCTGAAGATCATATGGTGGCTGAACTCGACCAGGAGATCAAAAGACTGACCGAAAAGTGGGAATCCACCTTTTCGAAGCTGAGCAGGATGAACAATCCTGGCCTGGTGCTGGGAGAAATGGATCGCGCCACTGCCCTCCTCCGGGATATTTACCATCCCACTTTTAACAGCATCATCGTTAACGACCCCACTGTTGCCAATGAAATTGCCGAATATCTCGAATCGATCGATCCCGAAAAAAAGAAAATTGTCAAGCTTTATAAGGGTAAACTGCCTATTTTTGAGCATTACGGTATCGACAAACAGATAAAGGGATCGTTCGGGAAGACGGTCTCCTTTAAAAACGGAGCCTATCTGATCATCGAACATACGGAAGCGTTTCATGTGATCGATGTAAACAGCGGAAACCGGGCAAAAACCGGGATGGACCAGGAAGCCAGTGCGCTTGATGTCAACCTGGCCGCCTGTGAAGAGATCTCCAGGCAGTTACGGCTTCGCGATATGGGCGGGATTATCGTGATCGATTTCATCGATATGAACCAGGCCCCCAACCGGCACAAGGTCTATGAACACATGAAAGAGGCGATGGGTGCCGACCGTACCAAACATAACATACTTCCCCTCAGCAAATTTTGCCTGATGCAGATCACCAGGCAACGCGTCCGTCCCGAAGAGAATATTGAAACGGCTGAAGTTTGCCCTATGTGCAACGGAAGCGGTAAGGTAGTACCTACCCTGCTCTTCGCCGACGAAATCAGCAGGAAAGTGGGTTATATCCTAAAAGATCTCAATAAGCCCAAACTTACCATCAAGGTCCATCCCTATATCGCAGCCTTTCTTACCAAAGGAATACATTCTCTCCGGATGAAATGGTTCCGAAAATATTACAAATGGGTGAAAGTCAGGGAAAACACTGCTTTTTCGTTAATGGAATACCAGTTTCTGGATGACAACAATGAAGAAATAATCCTGTAAAAAAAGCGTTTTTACGCTTTTTTTTCTGTGATTGTGAACTTTTCCGAATTCAGTTGTTATTTTGATAACGATTTTAAAATGTAAACAAAAACGACCGGATGAAAAGAATTATTTCCTTGCTGATTATCCTGATCTCGCTTCAGGGAAATGCACAGATTATTGATCCGATTAAATGGAGTTTCTCTTCGGCCCAGGATGGCAATGAACTGAAGCTGAACTTTAAAGCATCAATGGAAAAAGGATGGCATCTTTACGACACCAATCTTCCGGAAGGCGGGCCTATATCCACACAGTTCGTGTTTGAAGATTCCGCTTCGGTTGAGATGGTGGGTGAATTGCTGAAGTCACCGGCCCCGGTTGAAAAATTCGACAACACATTCCAAATGAACCTCAGGTATTTCAATGATACTGCCTTATTCAGCCAGGTTGTCCGCCTGAAGGAAGCCGGACTCCGGAAGATCAGGGGTCATGTGAGTTTCATGGGGTGCAATGATGAAACATGCCTCCCTCCCAATGATGCTCCATTCGAGTTCCCTGTAGTCAGCGAAGTTTCTTCCGCTCAAAGCGGAATGGCCACCAATGCGCCCACCGTGGAGACAAAAGGGAACGGGCAGTCTTTGTGGCTGTTTATTCTGATCTCGTTTCTGGCCGGTTTGGCTGCCATTCTTACGCCTTGTGTTTTTCCAATGATTCCGATGACCGTTTCCTTCTTCATGCGGAACAGCGGGAATAAAAGCCAGGCAATCCGTTCCGCTTTTGTGTTCGGACTCTCCATCTTGGCCATTTTTACGTTGCTGGGAGCCCTTTTCTCTTTCGGAATTTTTGGTCCCAATGTGGGAAATGTGCTGAGCACGCACTGGATCCCCAACCTGATCTTTTTTGCACTTTTCTTCACTTTTGCCCTCTCTTTCTTCGGGCTCTTTGAAATCGTATTGCCTGGCAGCCTGGTAAATAAAACCGATGTCAAAGCCGATAAAGGAGGATGGATCGGTGCATTTTTCATGGCATTGACCACGGTGATTGTTTCCTTTTCCTGCACCGGACCCTTCATCGGAGCCCTGATCATTCAAGCCGTTCAGGGCGGAGGCCTCCGTCCGATGACCGGAATGTTCTTTTTCGGACTGGCATTTGCCACCCCCTTCACCCTCTTGGCCATTTTCCCGTCTGCCCTCCGCAAACTGCCCAAATCGGGAGGATGGATGAACGTGATTAAAATCGTTTTCGCTTTTATCCTCTTGGCCTTCGGACTGAAATTCCTCAGCAACATTGATCAGGTTTACGGTTTGAACTTCCTCAGCCGGGAACTCTACCTGATCATCTGGATCGTCCTTTTTTCCCTGCTGGGAATGTACTTTATGGGAAAAATCAGGTTCTCACACGATTCGGATGTGCCTTATCTCAGCGTGGGCAGGCTCTTTTCAGCCATTCTCACTTTTTCATTTGTGTTGTATCTTTTTACCGGGTTGCTGGGATCTCCTCTCCGGTCAATTGCGTCTCTCCTGCCTCCGGCCACAGAAACCCATCTGTCTTTTACGGGACAAACTCCACATACTTTCACTACCCAGACTGAATTATGCGGTCCTGCAAAATACGCGGATAAACTCCACCTGCCCC
>CAYWTT010000489.1:0-3496 GCA_964461245.1 uncultured Prolixibacteraceae bacterium
GCCGCCTCACCTCTGAGACGGCTTCTTGCTTTCGGTAGGGGTGCCCGAGGCGGGATTAGACCCGTCTGAACGGATTGGTGTACCTTGTAAATAAACGGATCGTTTACTCTATTCTTCTTAGGGATTAGATGGTTATGATTTTGTTCATTAAGCTTTTAGAATATTTTATGCCAAACACAAAAGAAATGGCACAAAGCCCCAAAAATGATTAAATCAATCAAAAGTTTATTTTGTTTAATGAAAAATGTTAACTTCGAAATGAAATTTTTGATTAGCTAAGTTTATGAAAACAAGATTGATCGACCGTGTGGCGAACAGTGCACTGACTCTGCTGCCTGTTTTGTTTATTGTTTATCTATTTTCCGGATTGCTTCATTCGTGTCAAAGGGATGGATTAACGGGAGATGAAGAATTATTGCTCAAAGCAGCTGCTATTCCGGAAATAACGCTTACTTACCCTTCTCAGGTGACTCAGGGGAAGGATTTCGACATTGTGTTTTCTTCAACGTGTGGAAAACTAAAGATTGAAAGAGGATACGTGAATGGGGATCCCATTATGGATGGGGATGTCATTGTCGGATATGAGAAGTTGTATACCGGATTGACCTGTGAAACGGAATTTCTGCAATGGGAATACATTGAAAATGATGAGTTCATGCCGTGTTCAGGAGGAACAATCACGCAAAACTGGCCGGAAGTTGGAACCTATGTTTACAGGATAAAACTGAACGCAAAATCATCTAAACATTCAGAATGCCCAGATTGTGGAACTATTAAAGGGAATTTGTTCAGGTGTTTTGTCATCAACGTCGTGGAAGCCACCTCCGGAACTTTTATAGATACGCGTGATCAACGGGTATATCAATGGATTAAAATAGGCAACCAGGTCTGGATGGCTGAAAACCTTGCCTATCTTCCATCTGTGAACACCGTTCTTGAAGGATCTCAGATGAATCCCCGTTATTATGTATATGGGTATAATGGTTCAGATGTGGCAGCAGCCAAATTGCATGTAAATTATGTAATCTATGGAGGGCTTTATAACTGGCCTGCAGCTAAGATCTCTTGTCCCTATGGCTGGCATTTACCCAGTCACAGTGAATGGACGGAATTGTCAGATTTTCTTATAAACAATGGATACGGTTATCAGGGAAGCGGTGACGATATTGCCAAAGCGTTGGCCGCAAAGATAAATTGGAACCTGAATGGTATTTCCGGAACTCCGGGAAATCAGCCTGAGCTGAATAACAGTACCGGTTTTTCAGCCTTTCCAGGAGGATACCGCGTCAATGCAGGAATCTTTAGCAGCATGGGTGAACACGATGCTATGTGGTCGTCAGAAGAAATATCAACCATGGGCGATACCTGGGGATTAATGTGGGATTATGACTTTTTAAGCAACAATTACAACGATAAATCATTTGGTTTTGCTGTAAGATGTATTAAAGATTGACGAAACGTTGACTGGCAATTTTACATGATTTATATCATGGAAAACTAAAGCTCTTTACAGAGAACCGGGAGAAAACAGGTTACAGTTAAAATATAAATCATTGTTAGCCAATGGAAAAAACAAATAACAGCCTGTTGCCCGTATTGCCACACAATTGTGTATATTTGCAGCAACATGCTTACCCCGCTTCCCATAAGAACAGCGCGCTCAGGGTAAGCGTTTTATTTTTATACCCATGAGAAAAGCAGCTTACACAAAGGCTGCACTTACATACCAGCAGCAGCTTCAGCAAGTAAAAAACCGCGGGTTACATATCCCCGACGAAGCGTATTTTCTGCATTTACTGGAAGTAAAAAGTTATTACCGGTTAAGTGGGTACTGGTATCCGTTGTTGGAAAACAAGGAAAAACACATTTTCAAAAAAGGAGCTTCATTCGATATTGCCTACAAAATTTATTGTTTCGACCGCGAATTACGCCACTTTGTTTTGGCTGAACTCGAAAAGATTGAAGTTGCCGTCAGGGCAAAAATGATTTACATTTTATCGCATCAATACGGTCCGTTTTGGTTTCAAAAACCTGAATTATTTCGCGACGCCGACCGTCACAAACAATTACTTGACAAACTGCAAACAGAATATTCGCGCAGCGACGAAGAATTTATTCTTGCCTTTAAAGAGAAATATTCCGACCCACTTCCTCCAGGTTGGATGTTGCTGGAGGTGGCATCTTTTGGTTCGCTTTCTGTCATGTACAGTAACCTGAATCCTGGTCATGAAAAGCGGCAAATCGCCAACGCCTTTGGTTTGGCCGATACTGTTTTCTCGTCATGGTTGCACAGTATCGTTTATTTGCGGAATGTTTGTGCCCATCATGCCCGTTTATGGAACCGTGTAATGAGCATTCAACCGCTGATACCCCGCAAACCACGCTATGTTTGGATTGATGGTGGGTCAGTGGAAAACAATAAAACATTTTATATTTTGTCGATGCTCGTTTATCTGATGAACAGGGTTAAATATGAAAACGATGTGGTTGAAAGATTCATAGCGTTACTTGAAAAATATCCCAATATTCATCCGGCAGCTTTGGGATTTCCTGACGAATGGAGAAACGAGCCTTTGTGGAAAAAGTAACTTAACCAATTTATTTCTCCGGTAAAACTGAAAAAAAATGACCGAAAAAGAACTAAAACAATATTTACAAACTCATTACCCCAAAGAAACAACATCGTGTGAATGGAAGGAGTTTAAAGGCCTGAAACACTTTGTAAATGGCCACGAGGGCGAAGATATTATTTCGTATGTTTCGGCCATTGCCAACATGGAGGGCGGTCACCTGGTTATCGGTGTTGAAGACAATACATTGAATGTTATCGGAATTGAAGATTTTTATAACTACACACCTGATAATATTGTTCTCAAAATTTTGGAGCAAACCCCAAATTTATGTTCCGAAGGATTCTATGTTGAACCATTTACAACCATCAATACTGGGAAAACTGTTTGGGTATTTCATATTCCAAAACACCAACCCCGTAAACCGGTTTTGGCACACAATAAACCCTGGCAAAGGGTTGAAAATAGCCTTGTCAGGATGCGCCCGGAACGGGAACAGGTAATTTTAAATGAACCACTTGCAGAAATAGATGATTGGAGTGCCGAAATTTGTCATGGGGCAACAATTGCCGATTTATCGGATGAGGCCATTACAAAAGCACGTGAGAATTATAAGAGCAAATTTCTGGAGCATGCTTCCAATGTTGATGATTGGGACAACAAAACTTTTCTGAATAAAGCCAAAATTACCTAGCGGGGAAAGATTACGAATGCATCCATTGTTTTATTAGGAAAACCGGAATCAGAACATTTTATCAATCCGTCGATTGCTAAAATCCGATGGATTTTAAAATATAAAGACAATATTGACAAGGATTATGTGGTCCTTTCGTGCCCTTTGCTTTTAAATGCCGAAGAGATATACCGGAAAATCAGAAAGGTTAAATACAGGTACATGCGTGATGGTTCACTTTTCCCGGAAGAAA
>CAYWTT010000490.1:0-3490 GCA_964461245.1 uncultured Prolixibacteraceae bacterium
TACCCGAGCTTAAAACCAGCAAATCAAGTCCGCCGAGTTCGGTTGTCAGTTCCGTCAGTTTCTCCACCGTGAAATTTGTGTCTTTTACATCAAACGTTTTAACTGCATAGGATCCGGGTTTTTCATTTTTCAATTCGTTTAGCAGCTCGGTTCTTCTGCCGGTTATCCCTACCTTATAGGAATTGTCCGCTAAAAGTTTGGCAAGTCCTTTGCCAATTCCGGAAGTTGCTCCGATTATGATTGCTTTTTTCATTCTTTAAATCATTTTTTACGGCCCTTCAATGACCACTGATAAGGTTGACTTCACTTCGGTTTCGTTCCTCAACCACACGAAGCTTTGCTGAGTGGTCACGGACTTTTATGCTTTACTTTTTACCGGGATCCAAAACTCTTCTTCTGAGTCCGGATCTTCACCTTTGTATTTTTCTCCCATTTTGGCCATCTGCGGTCTGTCATCCAGATCATAAAGTGAAGCGGGAAGCCAGACACCATAAATGTATTGAAATGCTTTCTGCGCTTCAGACGGTTTACCTTTGTAAGGAAACACTGCATACAGTCCTTGGGGGATAACCAGGCTATCCATTTCATCCGGAATTTCATCCAGGTTGGTTACTTCAATGGCGGCCCATTTGTCAAATTCTTTGGACGGATTGAAATCCGTGAAAAAATCCGGATCATTATAAATATCAACAGAATATAAATCCGGATTCATGGAATTCCTGATCTCCTTTATTCTCGGGGCAAAGCTCTTCCATAATCCAATGGTTTTGTCATTTGAAAACGACATTCTTATCTTCTTTCCAATCAGTTGCTTCTCCGTTAAATTCACAATTTCTGGTACCATTTGGATTGATTTTTCAAGGTTTTTAATGTTGTCCAACCTTCCGGCTAACGTCAATTTTCAGCGCCCCGATCCATCGGTTGTCATAACCGGTTACAATAAATTTTATGTCAAATTTAACAGTATTCTGTATTAAACTGAAGCAGTATTACCTATATTGAAATCAGCAAGCAGATAATTTATCTGCCGGTTTGCCTGATCCAGAAATTCAGGATAGGAATCCGGAGTCCTGCGGTTTAAATATAGCAACAGCAATCCAAGCACCGTATATCTTAGCTGAGATTGAATGCTCCCGACCTTCTCAACGGGTAATAAATTGTGACTTAGGCAATAATTCCATTCCGAATCGCAAACATCATCCAGGGAGTTGCTTATTGCATTGATTATGGTTTGTTTATTCCCAAAATCCCCCACCTTAGTCAGATAAAACAGATCGAAAATCCCCGGATATTCCACAAAATAGGCGATATAGGCTAAAATGGATGCCTTAAGCTTTTCTAATCCATTGGGACTTTCGCTTGTCTGACTTGAAACAAACAATTTACATTCTTCCTGAAAATCATTGACACAGAGAAAAATCAAATCATTCACATCTTTGAAATAATTATATAAGGTGGCATAAGAATAACCAGCCTGGTCAGCTATATTTCTGACACTTACACATTTCAGCCCTTCTCCTTTCAAAATCTCCTTTGTTGCCTGAATGAAATATTCTTTCATCCGTTTTTCCTGTATTTCCTTATTCTTCATTAATCCGTTTTTAATTAACAGTGCAAATATAATTAACAATGTTAATAAAAATAGATGCTGTTTAAAATATTTTCTGTTGTTAACTTTAGGTCTGATGTTATCTGATCCTTTTCCCGATATAAAACGCATAACCATAATATGCCTTGTATTTAAAAAATAGCTCTGCCTCATGCCGCTGATAGGATATAAATTCTTCCGCCGTTTTGTTGCCTGCATATTTTTTCAAAAAAGATGCCTGCATTTGGGGTTGCTGATTATAATAGTTTGTCCAACAAGCCTCAGGTACTACAAAGGTTGCCACCGGAAGATACCCTGCTTTTTGCATTTGAGCGATCTTGTTCGGTATGGTGTCGATTTCGGGATAGGCTTTTTGCCAGAAATCCTGAATTTCAGCGGGTCGCTCATCGCTGAACCAGGTATTCTCTGTAACTGCGATGTATCCGCCCGGTTTAAGAAATTTTCGCCATTCGTTTAGTCCCCGCTCAAAACCAATGTTGTAAATCGCACCTTCCGACCAGATCAAGTCTAATTCTTCTTCTTCAAACGGAAGATTTTCCATATTGCCGACGACACCTTTCATTCTATCCTGAAGATTCAGGTTTTGGGCATTTTGGTTAAATTGGTTGATGAAATCAGGCCATAATTCAACACCGGTAATTTTGCCCGCTGTGTTTTGCGCCAACACGATGGTTTGACCGCCTGTTCCGCAACCCACATCGGCAATTTTTGATTTTTCGGAAAGACCGTCAATGAAGCTCAATGCCTTGATTGTTATTCCGGGACTTCCTGGTCCCTGCCGTTCTGTGTCTGAAAAATAGTCATAAATGATACTCAGGTCAAAATCGTAGATTGTTTGTTTTTCGTTGCTCATACATTGTCTTATTTAAATTTTCACCATTTTTCAATCCGCCGTGCTGCCACTCACCTGCCTCAAACCTGCCCATCACAGCGGTATGAAAAGTTTCCGGATGCGCGCACATACAGGTCAGGTTACATCTGCCGGTTGGCTGATGGGGTGAGAGGTGCTCCCTGTTCCCGATCCATCTGGAGCAGGGCCGTCTACCCAATTAGAATGGTAATTTTATTCAAGATAGGTTCTGTTCAAAATCCTTTTTCCGATTTTGTTGATCGCCCAGGGATAATAAATCCCTGTTGTAATCAAGGTTAAAAGCATCTGACCCCATATAAATAAAAAATCATGGAGGTTATCTGTTTCAAATCCAAACTTCCTTTTTATTTCTCCGGACTGCGCGACCGTTCTTTCTGCAAAGTATTTATACAATTTAATCATGGCCATCGGAAAATAAATCCCAATCGTAATAACATTTAACACCAGACCCCCAATATTAATCCAACAAATTTTCCGAATTTTCCATTAAAAATGATTGGGTTATCTTTATATTGAATGTTCTCAATCATTATTTTCATCAAATAAAATGTGATAAAAAACGCAATCAGAATCAAGATAAACAAAAAGACAAATATCATTCCGGAAGGAGCTGCACCCGACTGAATGTTTTTCATCTTCAAAATCAACAATACATAAGGCACAATAAATAAAATGTAAAAAATCAACCAAATGGAGAATAGTTTTTTCCTTTCAAGGTAAATCCAAAATAATTTTTCATTTTTTGAGGTTTTAACGTTACTATTTCATATGCTTAATTCAATTCAGGAATTAAGCAATCTCAATCTTTGTCCAGTATTATTCAGCCTTACTTTCCTGAAGGTGCTGAAAAAGTTTAAAAGTACGAATAAACTTTACATAAAAAATCAGGCAGATGTATTTCTCCGGAAAAGTCTCTTTTGCGCCGGAGTGAAAGGGTAGGGTTTAAACGCAGAGGGCAGCATCGCTCCGTGCTCCATGCCCTGAGCTATTAACGTAAACGTAACCCTACG
>CAYWTT010000491.1:0-3490 GCA_964461245.1 uncultured Prolixibacteraceae bacterium
ATGCGCTCCCACGTTGAAGTCTTTGGAACTCACCGTGGTAATCGAACTGGTCAGGTCTTTTTTCTTTACTGAACCATAGCCAATAGCCACTACTTCTTCGAGACCGATGTTCTCTTCTTCCATGACCACATTTATCGCAGTCCTCCCCTCTGTCGGGATCTCAAGACTTTTCATTCCGATAAAGGAAAATTGCAGCGTGGATCCCTGTTGAACGCCGGAGATGGAATATCCCCCGTCGGTGTTGGTGATGGTCCCGTTGCTTGTTCCTTTTACCAGTACGGTCACCCCTGTCAGCGGACTTCCATTTCTGTCGGTTACTTTTCCGGTAATCCGGCTTTGCTGTGAAACGGAAGTCTCCTGACCCGGATTAATCAGGTCGGCCGATGACAATACGATTTGTCTGTCCTGGATCGCATACGTCACCGGAGTTCCCATGAACAATTCCTCCAGAACATCCCTGATCAGTTTGTTTTCGATCCTTACACTGACTTTTCTGTCGACATCCACAATTTTCCGGCTGTACAGAAAATAAAATTCGGTCTGGTCTTCAATTTGCTTAAGTACCTGCTCGACCGTCGAGTTTTTTAAATCCAGATTGATTTTCGTGTTTTGTGAGTAAGAACCGTTGGCCATCACTCCCAAAACCGAAGTCAGAATTAGAAAGGTTGTTAGTTTCATCATCTTTACAATTTTTTGGAGTGGACGCAATATCTCCGCCCATTCCAAATGGACATCATAATTTTTGTACATTTGTAATGATTTTAAGGTTTAAAATTGTGATTGAATGCTTTAAGATCTCATGACAGGGGGATGTTGACGCATTTCCCTGTTTTTTTTCATAGGTTTATTCTCATAGGCAATGGTCGGTTATTATCAATTAAATTGTATTATATCATTTGTGATCGATGATTACTTTTTGTTTTGAAAAAGTTCCGTCCGGTTGTTTCACCCTCTGGGTAATGGTGTATTTAATTGGGGTCGCCATCTTCAGCAAATCCAGGATCTGCGGGAGTGTTTCATCTACAAAGGTAGCCGTGTAGGTAAGCTCCCTGACTGCCTCGTTCCTGAATTCAAAATCCACATTGTACCACTTACTTAGCTGGTAAGTTACTTCTGACATCGGATCATCCCTGAAGATCAGGACCCCGCTGATCCATGCTGTGTTTTTCCCGGTTTCATCTTTTTTACAGGTATAGGTATTGTTTTCGGAGAAATACCTGACATAGTGTCCGGGTTCCATCACACAGAATCTCCGGAATGATGAACCGTGATCCATTTTCCCCAGGATCACTTTCCCATTAACCAGGGTTGTTTCCACATAGGGAACATCAGGATATGCCCTGACATTGAAGGAAGTACCGACAGCGCAAATAGCCAGAGAGGATGTTTCGACAAGAAATGGTTTCCGGGGATCGTGAGCAACATCAAAATAGGCTTCCCCCGTGAGTTTCACATATCTTTTCTTTCCGCTGAATTTCTGCGGATACCTTAAGGAACTTCCATAATTCAGGTGAACTCCCGTACCATCTGATAGCTTAACAAATGTTTTAGATCCGACAGGGGTAGCAACTTCAATGGTATCGGAGCTCTGGTGGTTCCCGGCTATCCACCGCATTTCCGTGGAAGTTTGGGTATAAAACAAATAGGCCAGCAACGGAAGGAAAAGCACAGCTGCTGCCCTGGTTAATATCTTACCGGTAAGCTTCAGGTACCGGATTGCCTTTTTACCTCCTCCCGTAGTTTCTCTTCCGTATTGTGAAAGTTCGATCAGGTGATGTACTTTATTCAGGATGAGATCATATCTCCGTTCATCATCCGCCTCAGCCACAGGATTATATTCCTCCCAGATGCGTTGAAGAATGTGATGATCCGACAACCCCTGCGTCTCCTCCCTGAACCATTTCACCACCTCTTTTACCTCGTCAGGTGAACACTGGTTGTTAAAGTATTTCTCAAAAAGTTCTTTGTTCATAATTCTTTCGAAGTAAGATGCCCGGATCTGACCAGTTGGCCGGCTGCCTCATTTTGGATACGGTTTTCCTGATTTCACCCCGGGCACAGTGTGCCGGGTTTGTTTATTTCGTTTATATATAATACGCTTGGGAGTGCAGAATACCACTATCCGGAGAAAAAAATATCACATAAAATAAATGGAGATGACCAGCAGCCCCAACAAGAGCTTTCCGTTGATTTTATTCTGGAGAAACCGGAGTGCTTTAACCATGTGAATTTCAACCGTATTTTCAGATATGTTCAGTTGCTCGGCAATCTCTTTGTACGTCATCCCTTTTTCCCGGTTGAGAAGAAAAACTTCTTTCTGGCGAGCCGGTAATTGATTGATAATCTTGTACATCTGATCAAATAACTGTTCAAACTGGAGTTTGTCGATTGATTCAGGAAATGAAACATCCTGCTGCATCATCAGGATATGGTCGATGTACTTTTTCTCGGAAATGCGTTTCCTGACCATGCTGATGGTTGTATTGTAAGCAATAGTATAGAGATAGGCGTCAAAAGATTTGGTTGGCTGCAATTTTTCCCTGGAATTCCATAGTTTGACAAAGACATCCTGGACAATCTCTTCTGTATCGGTTTCGGTTTTAACTATATGATAAACAAATCCCGACAATTTTCGGCAATATTTCCTGTAGACTTTATCAAAAGCGGTTAAATCACCGTTTTTCAGAAGTTCAATAATATTTCTGTCGATAATATCCAAAGCAGGGGATTTTTATCACAAAATCTGTTCAGAAAAGACATGACAATAATAAGTTAAATATTAATGAAAACTGTTGATTTCCGCAAAATTATTCGGACAGAGAGGCAATATCCGGCGGTAGGTTAGCTGATTGGTGGTTTTTTTATCTCCTTTCGCAGTCTGCTCATCAGGGTCTTGGCTTTGGATAACACGCCGGCAGAGGTATGGTGTTCATTTTCCTCCTCCAGGATCTGCAGAAGTTCAGGTTTGAGGCCAGGTTCCATTTCGGAAATATTATACAGTATCTGCATGGAATAGGCTTTAATGGAAATCTCTTCTGCAGGGGAGGCGAGTCGTTCCAGACAGAAATCGAAAAGGAAACCGGCTGAGTCGGCGGGAACAGGATAGAGGCTGATCAGTTTCAGAAACTGACGTTTTTTACCCGGGTGGCAAAGACTGGGAAGCAAATCCACCAGCTTATCAATCCAGGGGGCCGCAATCCCCGGGATCAGGGTATTAATTTTATCCGCTGCCCATGAGGCCCGCCAATTCAGTTTTCCGTTACCTGACAGCGCGATTTCCATCAATACAGGGAAATGTATGATCGCCTGCTCCCTGTCATGGAAGAGCAGCTCCATATTTTCCCAGTGATCCAGAAAATCGAGCAGATCTTGTTTTTCCATGCTGTAAAAATAGTTTTTTTACCGGCAAGCGACTACGGAAAAATGAGGCAAGGAGCAAAGGGCAAAGAGCAAAGGGCAAGGAGCAAAGGGCAAAGAGCAAGGAGCAAGG
>CAYWTT010000492.1:0-3487 GCA_964461245.1 uncultured Prolixibacteraceae bacterium
GTCCCTGATCATTGGCGGCATCATCGGCGGATTTACCGCAGCCAAAGGGGGATTGAAGAAATGGCTCTGGCCAATGGCCCTCAGCATGATCCTTACCGTGGTCACCTTTCTTTACCTGGCCTATGCAAATACCGGCAACCTGTTCATTATCAACATCTGTGTGGCCATTGAACAGTTCGGATACGGATTCGGATTCACTGCCTATATGATGTATATGATCTATTTTGCCAGGGGAGAATACAAGACCTCACATTACGCCATCTGCACGGCTTTCATGGCACTGGGCATGATGCTGCCCGGAATGTTCGCCGGTTGGCTCCAGGAACAACTGGGCTACCGTCATTTTTTCATCTGGGTGATGATATGCAGCATCATCCCGTTGATTGCCACCTCCCTGCTGAAAATCGATCCTGAATTTGGAAAGAAAACCGATAAAAACCAAAAACCAGCCTAAGCCTGCTTTTGTTAAAATATTGTTATCCTCAGGGGCAAATATCTTGTCATTTCCTTTTTCTGATTATTTTTAGCCAGTCTAAATAATTAAGAAAGATAATGAGATATTTGTTATTGGTATTATTCTGTTTTTTCCTGGTCCCGGTTACGGCCCAGGAAACCTACAAAGAGAAAAAGCCGGTCAACCAGGAACTGGTTTATGAAGGAAAGGATTTTTACCCGGTAAAGATCTATCCGCAGAAATTTAAAAGCAAGAAGCCAAAAAATGTGATCCTGATGATTGGTGACGGCATGGGGCTGGCCCATGTGTTTGCCGGCTACACGGCTAACGGGGGAAACCTGTTCCTGAACAATTTCAGACAGATGGGATATGCCAAAACACAATCTTCCAACAAATTTATTACCGACTCAGCTGCGGGCGGAACCGCGCTCGCCTGCGGGGTGAAAACCTATAACTCGGCTGTCGGGGTCGACAGCAACGGGGAACCGCAGGCATCCATTCTGGAAGAGGCTGAAAAGAAAGGACTTTCCACAGGACTCGTGTCCACATCAGCCATAACCCACGCCACTCCTGCTTCCTTCATTGCCCATGAAGGGGCCCGTTTTACCTACGAGGCCATTGCGGCTGACTTCCTGGACACCGATGTGGATGTGTTTATCGGCGGAGGGCTTAAACACTTCTCTCAGAGGCAGGATGGCCGCGACCTGACCGGTGAGCTGAAAGCAAAAGGATACCAGGTATTGCAGAACATGCAGGAGATTGCTGCAGTAAAATCAGGTAAACTGGCCGGACTGACGGCCCCGGAACACAATGTCAGGTACCCGGAAAGAGGCGATATGCTTCCTGTTTCCACCGAAACAGCCATCCGGATCCTCAGCAACAATAAAAAAGGCTTTTTCCTGATGGTGGAAGGTTCGATGATCGACTGGGGCGGGCACCAGAACAGCCTTCCCTATATTGTGGAAGAGATGCTCGATTTCGACCGGACCATCGGAAAAGCGCTCGAATTTGCCGCTCAGGACGGGGAAACCCTGGTGATCGTTACGGCCGACCATGAAACCGGCGGACTGGCCATTACAGGCGGCAACACCCAAACGGGGATGGTGCAGGCCAGATTTGTTTCAACCGATCATACCGGAGTCATGGTCCCGGTCTTTGCTTTTGGCCCGGGAGCTGATCAGTTCACCGGCATCCTGGATAACACCGACATTCAGAAAAACATGAAGAAGCTCCTGATCCGATAACTGCCGATGTTGGAGAGATGGTCACCAGGGTACTGGATTTTCCGCCAATATGTCAAATTCTCATTTTGGCTTTTCCACCGTAAGATTGAAGTCAGTGGACTGGAAAATATTCCGGCAGGGAAACCGGTAATCTATGCTCCCAACCATCAGAATGCCCTGAGCGACGCCCTTTCTTTGGTGTATACCGTTCCTCATCAAACCCTCTGGCTGGCCCGGGCCGACATTTTTCAATCGGCCTTCGCCCGGCCCTTCCTGAAATTCCTGAAAATCGTGCCCGTTTACCGGATTCGCGACGGCAAAGAAACGCTTTCCGAAAATGATAAAATCTTTGGTTTATGCATCAGCGTCCTGAAGAAGAATGGTGCTCTGGGACTTTTCCCCGAAGCGGCCCACTCCGGGAAACGACAGATGCTGCCACACAAAAAGGCCATTTCCCGCATTGTGTCTCTGGCTGAAGAACAAACCGGATTTTCCCTTGACATTCAGATTATACCTGTCGGCATTTTTTATGACCAGTATCATAATTTCGGAAGAAGGTTATTGGTCTCGTTTGGTAAACCATTGTCTGCTCTGGATTACAAAGCACAGTACCTTCAGAATCCCCAGCCGGCTGTCATTGCCCTGCGGAATGAGATCCACCGGTGCATCCTTCCCCTGGTGGTCAATTTTGAAACCCGTACAAATTACGAAGGATTTGAAGCCGTACGGAGGATTTGCGAAAAAGAACTCGGTTGGGAACCGGGAAAATTCTGTTCGCTGAGTCACAGACTGAAAACAGGACAACACATAGCCCGGGAACTGGACAGGATCGAAACCGAAGATCCGCTTCAGGCCGGCAAGCTGGCCGAAAGTGCGCTGGAACTGGAAAAAGACCTGGAAAATTTAAACCTGAAGAGCTGGTTGGTCGATCACCGGGAGGAAAGTTACAGGAAGCTGATCTTTTATGCACTGATATTGCTGTTTTCTTTCCCGGTCTTCGCCTTTGGTTTTGTTTTCAATGCCTTGCCTTTCTTTTTTCTGGACCGTCTGATAAAGAAAAAAGTCAAAGAGGCCGTCTTCAGAAGCACATTTTCCTTTGCTGCGGGATTGATCCTGTTTCCGCTCGTATACATCATTGAATGCATTCTTGTCTCCTTCATCATTCCCGGTTGGCTATTTAAACTGCTGTTTCTGGTTTCGCTGCCTCTTACCGGGAAAATGGCCTTCTCATGGTACATTTTATGGCTGAAAACCCGTGGACGGGGGCGCTGGCTGAAAATCAAACGGTCGGAACCTGACCTCTACCGGGATTTTCACCGGAGAAAACAGGAGATCGTCAGCCAGATGTCATTTGGAACTCCTTCGGGAGTTTAAGCAACACTTAAAATCTATTCACCGCTTTCCGGACAGGATAATCCGCGGCATGAACCACTTTAAGATGGATTATCCGGCATGACTGTTTTAGTCATCCACTGAAGCTCACCTTACTTAAATCCTTTTTTCGTTCCCGTTTTGTTCCGGGTAACTGGTTTTGGACTTTTGTCTGGGGAAGGATGGCCCGGTTTTCGTTTTTTTTCATGGAATGCCCCCTTGAAAGAAGGATCGTCGATCTTGCGCTGACGGTCCACTTCCCGTTTCTGCTTCTGCCGTTCCTCAAACGCGGTTGGGGTAATTTCCACCTCCTCCGGAATTTCCGCCACCGGGATCTGCATCCGGATCATTTTTTCAATATGCCGGAGGTGCCAGATTTCATCCGGCGTTACCAGGGTGATGGCTGTTCCCGTGTTACCGGCGCGGGCTGTCCGTCCGA
>CAYWTT010000493.1:0-3450 GCA_964461245.1 uncultured Prolixibacteraceae bacterium
GCAACCAACTCTTCCGAAAGCCGGTTGAAGCGGCCGAATGACTCCTGGTAATCCTTCAGAAGGGTTTGGTTCTGTGCCACCGTGTCGACCAGCTGAAGCTGAAACTGCCGGGTATTAAGTTCGAGGTTCTGATGCTGGGAATGAATATCAATCAGGTGCAGTGCCAGATCATGAAGCTGCTGGAGAGTTACGGGAGTGTCGTTGATAAAGGCCCTTGATTTACCCGATGCCTGGATTTCGCGACGGATCAGGGTTTCAGGATCATAATCGAGTTCATTTTCTCTGAAAAACAGTTCCAGATCGTCATGATCCAGTAAAAAGCTCCCCTCAATAATGCACTTTCTCTCCGGATTGCGCAAAACGGAAAAATCTGCCCTGACGCCCAGGATCAGGGAGAGCGCTCCCAAAATGACGGATTTCCCTGCTCCCGTTTCTCCGGTAACAATATTGAACCCGGGTTCAAAGGTGACTGAAAGATCATCAATCAGTGCATAGTTGGAGATTGAAAGCCGGGTCAGCATCGGGTCAAAGGCTAATAACTTTCAGATTCCGAAATTTTGACATATTTGGAGCCGTTTGAAGGATCCACTTCATTGAGGATGGCCATTACCCTGTTTCGTTCATCAGGATATGATTTGGAGAAAATGTTGACCAGCTCGTCTGATTTGGCATCGAAAAAGATCTGGAGGATATAGGTGGAAGGTTTGCGGCGGAATACCTGTTGAACCAGCCGGAGCGACTCTGCGATGTTGGCTCTTCCCTCCTCGGGCTTGTCGGCCATAATATCCAGTCCCAGCCGGTGATAATTATAGAGGCAATCGCGCATTCCCGAATAAGAGCGGTTCATGATATTTTCAACAAGCCAGTAGCGGTTACTTTCACTCTCATAGGCTTTCCACCCTTTTTCCCTTGCATTCTGCGAATTATTGACGATAGTCTGGGCTTTCTCAAAATAGGGAGTTCCCCCCTCCGGGGAGAAGGTATCATAATCGAACCCCAGGATGATGTAAGCATAAAACGCCATGATGTTGGTAAGGTTATCCCGGTTGCTGGTCTCATTAAATTCAAGCGGCTGAAACTCAACATACTTGCACTGGAAATCATTATCCTTGATATTCAGCAGGGTTGTTTCATACGAGGAGTTAAAAACCGGCCTTTTCACCTGCACCTGCAAAGTTCCTTTGAATTCATCGGCCGAGATCTGTTCATCCAACCTGATAAAAATATTGCATTCGATGCGTTCTTCCATGGTGAAGGAGTGATCGGTCCACCGTCGGTTGCTCATGAACTCATACAGGTCAGACTGCATGGTCATAAACATATTCCGGTTAGTGGCGGTCAGTTTCTCAGCGGAAACGCTGACGTTACACCTTAATTCCTGGCCGTTCACGCTTAAAAGAAAGGAAATGAATATCCCGAACGTCAAAAAATATCTCTTCATGTCATTCATTTGCAGAATAGAACTCAAAAAACACGTGAATATTGTAAAGATATTGAAATGCCGGCGAAAGATGAACCCAAGGTCAAAAAAAAAAGCTGCCGGGAGGCAACTTTTCAATTCTATAAACACCAACCGGCATCCGGTTATGGATTATTGGAACCCGCACAGCGACCTCACAGCTCCTGTCAGATCCTCTTTCTGTTTTCACGTGCCGGATTCCGGTGGTAAATCTCGTTATCCTTCAGTTCTTCAAATGCGATCAAAGTCGGTTTGGGCAAACGCTCATAAAACTTTGAGATTTCGATCTGTTCGCGGTTCTCAAATACTTCTTCCAGGTTATCGGTAAAGGAGGCAAATTCCTGCAGTTTCTGCTGTAATTCTTCCTTCAGTTCCGATGATATCTGGTTGGCCCGTTTAGCCAATATCATTACAGTCTCATATACGTTTCCTGTTTCCCTTTCCAATACATCCAGGTCTCTCGGGATGGTGGTCATTGCGGCCTTTGTTTTCTTGTAATCCATTTGTTAATTGCTATTTGTATTTCCTTCGTTATATTTCAACAATTTGGCAGTGGTCTGGTAATATTTATCCACTTCCTTGCGGTATTTGCTTTCCGGGAATTCGTCGGTGAAAGTAA
Source organism: uncultured Prolixibacteraceae bacterium (assembly GCA_964461245.1). Taxonomy (GTDB): domain Bacteria; phylum Bacteroidota; class Bacteroidia; order Bacteroidales; family Prolixibacteraceae; genus UBA1413. Next base: position 2,079 of record CAYWTT010000493.1, read on the forward strand.
AATACTCATCGAGTGCATCCGAAAGCCGCTGTTCCTTTTTTTCCTGGATACTGTTGATTCCCAGCAGAAATTTGGATTTCAACAGCATATACATCATTTCTTCTCGGTATTTTGAGTCGGGATAGTCCTTCAATGCATTTTCAAGTGCCACCGTAGCTGCCTTATAATTTTCAAAATCATAATAGAGCCTGGCACTGAGGAACGATTTTTCGACCAATTTATGTCTCAGTTCATCAATAAGCCTTTGGGCATCATCCACCCGTTCGCTGAATGGATAGAGATTGATGTAAAGTTGCAGGGCATCGATGGCGCTGAGGGTTGTAGTCTGGTCAAGCCTGACTTTTGGCGAGAGGAGGTAGGCACAATATCCCACCATGTACTGCGCTTCTTCGGCATTTTTACTGGCCGGGTATTCCTTAATCAGGGTCCTGAAATACTGTTCGGCCATCAGATAATCCTTCTGCCCCATCATACTTTTGGCATAATAGAAGTAGATCTGGTCGGCCCGGCTGGTACCGCGGTATACATTGATCAGGTCCTGGAAAAGGGTGCCTGCCCGAGCATATTCTCCGGATTCGTAATATTCAATACCCTTTTTGTATTTAAATTCATAATCGGTACTCTTGATCACCTTGCTGTATTCCCCGCATGAGCTGAGCAAAAACAGATTCAGTACCAACCATATGCAGCTATTTCTCATTTTTTGAAACATGGCGCAAAGATATGATTTTTGTATTATCCCAGATGAAAAAAGCAGAAGTTTTGTCTGGTGATTTCCGGTGGGTTAGGATATTTTAACACATTGCCGGATAACCAAAAAATTTTACTTTTGTCGCGTCGATAAAAAATAACCGAATTATGACAGATATTTTTGAAAAATTCAGCAAAGCCCAGGGGAATATCGGGCAACACATGAATCAGATTCACGGATATTTTGCATTTCCCAAGCTGGAAGGGGAGATTGCCCCGTATATGAACTTCAGGGGGAAGAGGATGCTCACCTGGAGTCTGAATAATTACCTGGGATTGGCCAATCATCCCGAAGTGCGCAAGGCCGATGCGGAAGCAGCCGCAAAATGGGGTCTCGCTTACCCGATGGGCGCCCGTATGATGTCGGGACAAACCGTCAAACATGAGGAACTGGAGCATAAACTGGCCGCCTTTGTAGGCAAAGAAGATGCTTTCCTGCTCAACTTTGGTTATCAGGGAATGGTATCCATCATCGATTCGGTTTGCGGCCGTAACGACGTCATTGTCTATGATTCGGAAGCACACGCCTGTATTCTGGACGGAGTCAGGCTCCACATGGGAAAACGTTATGTATATGTGCACAACGATATGACCAGTCTGCGCAAATAGCTGGAGAGAGCCA
>CAYWTT010000494.1:0-3449 GCA_964461245.1 uncultured Prolixibacteraceae bacterium
TCAGGCATCGGGCACATGAACTTTAAACGAACCGGAAACAAACCTTCGGTGATTGCCGAACGCATGCAAATTCCCTATGCCTACCGCGGATGGCTGGGAGAATCGGTCCCCACCCTGCCGGAGATGCTCAGGAAGGCCGGTTACAGCACCTATATGTCGGGGAAATGGCATCTGGGTTCCAGCGATCAGGCCACATGGCCCAAACAAAGGGGATTTGACCGTTTTTACGGCTTTCTGGAAGGAACTTCCGACTACTTCAATCCTGACGACCTTCACCGTGACAACGAGCTGATCAAACCGGAAGGCGAACGGTACTATACGACGGACGCCTTCACTCAGGAGGCTATTCACTATCTGAATGATCATGAAGCGAACCAGGACCAGAAACCCTTTTTCCTGTACCTGGCCTACAATGCACCCCATTTCCCCATGCAGGCCATGCCTGAAGATTATCAGAAATATCGCGGACGTTTCAGGGAGGGATGGGAAGTGTTGCGGGAAAAAATCATGGCCCGTCAAAAAGAAATGGGACTGATACCTGAAAACACCCTCCTTTCACTCCGCCCGGGAGCAAGCAGCAGGCTCGGAAGCAAGGGCGACCCGGTTCCGGCCTGGGATTCCATGAGCCCCGCACAGCAGGATTCAATGGATGCCATCATGGCTACTTATGCCGGAATGGTCGATCGCATTGACCAAAATGTCGGCAAACTGATGGCTTACCTTCAGGAAACCGGAGAATGGGATAACACCCTGATCTTTTTCTTTTCCGATAACGGTGCTGAAGCGGAAAGCGCGGTTTTCGGGGATTTTCAGTTGAAAGACCTGGGACAGTACGGGAAAGGCGGTAAGAATTACGGACGCGCCTGGGCCACCGTCTCCAACACACCTTTCCGCGAATATAAGCACTTCGTTCACCAGGGAGGCATTCAATCGCCGCTGATCGTTCACTGGCCTGCAGGTATCAATTCCGGAATGAACAATCAGATAATATCCCAGTATGGCTTTTTCCCCGATATTGTAGAAACCTGCCTCGATGTCGCTTCTGCAACCCGGCCGGCAACCATGAACGGACAACCGGTCCCTGCAACTGATGGCCGCAGCCTGAAAAAAGCACTCAAAGGAGATAAAGCTCCCATACATACCCAGCCCATCTGTTGCGAACATGAAGGCAATCGCATGGTACGCGACGGACAATGGAAACTGGTCAGCTTTTTCGCTGAACCCTGGGAACTTTACAACGTGGAAACCGACCGCAGTGAATCGCTTAACCTGGCCGAACAATATCCGGAACTGGTGGAGAAATTGAGTAAAGCCTATGATGACTGGGCTGCAAGGGTGGGAGCACAGCCATGGACCACAGCTAAAAACTATTCTGTTTATCCTCCGGGTAAATATAACTTTTAGCATAATTACCGAGTGACCTTTTTCCCGTTGGTATAATGAAACCCATCACAATGGTTCCGAGAACACCCAAAGATAAAACCACAAATTGTAAAGGTAGTGAGGGTATGAAGAATATGCATGAAAAAGCGATCATTATCCACATGATGGAAATTGAGAAAACTATTGATTTTACCGTCATTCCTTTCCTGCGCTGAAAATCCGTGATGTAATGTCCGATAAACCTGTTTGACACCAGGGCGGCATATAACTTATCGGAACTTCTGATGTATAACCCTGCTGTTAACAATAAAAAAGGAGTGGTTGGCAACCCGGGGATAAAAACACCGATCATTCCCAGGAACAGGGAAAGGGTACCCAAAAAAATCAATATCAGCTTAACAAGATTCATTGACCTGAAAAGATCATCGTTCTAAAATCGCCCGATGCATGTTGTATCTATTTCCCGCTTAAATATTGCCCCGTCGTTTTGACTGTTGCATAAAAATTGTTTAACGCGGCCAAAAAACTTTTGTGAACTTCTTCTGCCTGTACAATATGTCCACCTATTTCCAGGTTTTTTGTTGCACAGGCATCTCCAATCAAAGTGATATTAAACCCAAAATCTTTGGCTGCTCTTACGGTCGCATCAACACACATATGAGTCATCATACCGCAAACAACTAAATCTGATATATTTTTATTCTTCAGATAATCCAGCAATTCAGTTTCCCGAAAGCCATTTGGATAATGCTTAACAATTACTTTTTCAGAATCAAATGGCTTTACATTTTCATGAATCCCGGATCCGGAGGTATTTGGAAGAAAGAATGTGGCCGCAGGTCTTGCCGCAATATGCTGAATGTGGACTATCGTTAAATTATCTTTCCTGAATTGATCAAGAATCAATCCTGCATTCTCACTTGCTTCAACTGAACCAACAAGTGGCATAGAGCCTTTATCAAAATAATCATTTTGAATGTCTATTAAAATCAACGCTGTTTTCATGTTTGATCTCAACGGATTAGGTTGTGCAAATCCCAGATTAAAGGTTAAACAATAGACTGCTAAAGTTAAAATGATCTGTTTCATATTACTCCAATTAAGCATATAATGGTCTGCACAAAGCGCAGGCCCCGGTCAGCCTGTCTTTCTGTGCCCGTCTGTATTCGGTTCAAAGTTAACCCATTTTTTTCAACGCGCTGAATTCCGGTCCAAATTCAACCCTTGTTAACCTTATCGCAACGTACTTGGTTTCAGTTGTTATGATATTTTCATGACCTTAAGCAGAGATCAGCATGCGTATGAAAAGGGTAAAACGGATATTCATGACTTGGTTCAAATCCGGGTTTGGTGTTCCCGACGCATGTGTCCGGCAGAATGGTCATTAATTAATTGCCGGCCAATTTATTACAGCAATGTACCGGCAAGGAAAATCTTAAACAAATTCCCTTAAATACTCCCCTGTGACAGACTGACTGCAATTTACCATATCTTCCGGTAATCCCTGAAATATCAATTCTCCTCCTTTTTTCCCGCCTTCGGGGCCCATGTCGATTATCCAATCTGCATATTTGATAATATCAAGATTGTGTTCAATTATCACCACGGTATTGTTTTTATTTACCAACGATTTTACGATTTTATAAAAATTATCAATGTCCGACATATGAAGTCCTGTGGTAGGTTCATCCATGATGTAAATATTCCCTTTCTTTTTCAATTCGGTGGCAATTTTCAGACGTTGCGATTCCCCGCCTGAAAGGGTACTAAGTGACTGACCCAGTTTTAAATACCCCAGACCCACTTCCTTTAGAAGATGTAAATGGTTTGTAATCTGAGCGGATTTGAAAAACTCGTAAGCCTGGTTAACCGTCAGGTCCAATACTTCAGCAATGTTTTTGTCCTGAAATTTCAGTTCCAGCACTTCGGAATGATAGCGCTTCCCTTCACATTCGTCACAAATGGTTTTCACCGAATCCAGAAAATGCAGTTCAAAAGTCAATACACCCTGTCCGTTGCATTTGGGGCAGGCCCCTTTCGAATCGAAACTAAATAAGGAAGCTTCC
>CAYWTT010000495.1:0-3447 GCA_964461245.1 uncultured Prolixibacteraceae bacterium
CCATGACCATCCGCAGGGATGGTTATTCCAGGTTGCTGGGTGATAACCGCTATGGTACTTTCCCTGCTTTCTCGGCAGGTTGGCTTCTCCATAAAGAATCCTTCATGAAACCAGCTGAAAAATGGTTGTCATACCTTAAGTTGCGGGGCAGTTGGGGTAAGAACGGGAATGTAGGTGGGATTGGCATCTATGAGCTGCAGGGTTCCTATGGATCACAGACTGCATACAACGGCTCAATCGGGTTTTTGCAAACCGGATTGGCCAATCCTGACCTGAAGTGGGAGAAATCGAATACGGTTGAAGTGGGTAGTGACATGGGATTCTTTGATAACCGGATTTATGCATCTATCTCTTATTACAACAGGGTTACCAAAGATAAAATTGCCAGTGTTTTGTTGCCGACTTCTTCCGGTATTTCCAGCATCCGCACCAACAATGGAAGCATGCGCAACCGGGGTGTGGAACTGGAAGCCAATCTGAAAGCGATTCAAAAGAGAGACTGGAAATGGGAAGTTGGTTTGAACAGCTCCTGGATCAAAAACACCGTATTGAAGCTTCCTTACAACGGTAACGAAAGAAACCGGCAGGGTGGTCAACAGATTTATGATCCCAAAACCGGAAAGCTGATCTGGGTTGGTGGTTACCAGGAAGGTCAGGAATGGGGTGATGTCTTCGGCTTTGTCAGTGAAGGTATCCTTCGGACCGATGAAGATCTGGCCAATTACAATAAAATTGACCTTGCGGCTGGGCAGGCATGGTATGGTGCATCTGCAGGGAAACGGGTTGCCAGCCAGAAATTGATGACCGAGAGGGGACTAACCTTAGGCGGTGGATGGATCCCGACCAGAAAGGGTGATATGATTTGGAAGGATATTGATAAAAACGATACCATTGACACCAGGGATATGGTCTCTCTGGGACGCCAGCTTCCCCGGATTACGGGCGGTTTGAATAGTTCTTTGTCCTATAAGGGATTTACTCTGGTCACCAGACTGGACTTTGCGTTGGGCCATATTCAGCAGGACCAGATGCAGATGTGGGCACTGGGGTGTTTCCAGGGAGAGTTTAATATGACCAAAGACGTAAGGGATACCTGGACTTCGGACAATCCGGATGCAAAATTCCCCAGGTATGTCTGGGCTGATCAGCTCAATACGAAAAACTTTGACAGGCCAAGCAGCATGTTCTGGAGAAAATCCGACTACCTGGCCTTCCGCGAAGTCTCCCTGAGCTACAACCTTCCCACCTCTCTGCTTTCTAAGGTGAAAATCTCCAAGGCCGTCTTCACGGTCACAGGCCAAAACCTGGGATACCTTACCGACAGGCAGCTGAATCTTCCCGAACGTACCGGAAATACGAACGGGGCTTACATTATTCCTACACAGCTGATCTTTGGCCTGGATATTACGTTATAAAAATAAAATGTCATATTTTAAATGAGAATAAAATGAAAAAGTTAAGATATTTAATTGGAGCAGCGGTAATATTCCTGTTGACAGCAATATCATGCCAAGAGGCGCTTGACCTTGCCCCGATCGATTATTTCGGGGATGGGAACTACTGGCAGAATGAGGCTCAGGTTTCCAATTTTATGGTTGGCTTACATAAGCAATTGCGGGATCAGCAGTTTATGTTCGTGCGGCTTGGTGAAATGAGAAGTGGCAATTACAGCAACATTGATCGGCAGAATACTTCACTCAACGAATTACCCATTATTGAGCAGCGTATTGATGAAAATTCAACCGGAATAACCAACTGGGCAGGTTTTTACGGCCCGATCCTTCAGGTAAACCTGTTTATTCAAAAGGTGGAGTCTGCTGAATTCCTTTCCGCTGAGAAGAAAGGCTACTATCTGGGTCAGGCCTATGGATTAAGGGCGTTCTACTATTTTCATCTGCTTCGCACCTATGGCGGAGTTCCGTTATGGCTTGAACCTGAGGTTCTAAATGGAAATACCGACCCTGTGAAATTGCGCAAAGCCAGATCTACTGAACAAGAAGTCCTCACGGCAATTAAAGCCGACCTGACCAAATCGGTCAATAGTTTTGGAACCGCCGCAAGTCCGTCGGATAAAAGCCAGTGGAGCCCCAGGGCTACTTTAATGCTCAAAGGAGAAGTTTATCTCTGGTCGGCAAAAGTGTATGGAAATACAGCTGACCTGGCGGAAGCAAAAAAAGCCCTGAATGATATTTCAGGAACCAGTCTTGTCCAGAATTTTGCCGATGTGTTCGCCTATGGTAAGAAAAATAACAGTGAAGTCATATTTGCCCTGCGCTATCAGGTAGGTGAAGCGGAACAACCCACCATTTCATTTTTCCTTTATTCGACTTATAATTTTGACAATCTTCACTACAAGGACTCCCTGGCCAGCGGTCCGCTGCTGGTGGATCCCCTCCAGATTGCAGCTTCGAACCAATACCAGATTATTCAGCGTTATGCCTATACTTTTGAACTGTACAAATCGTATGATGTGAAGGATAAGCGGAGGGACGTGACATTCTACGATTATTACAAGGTGACCAAAACCGGAAATCCACCATACCAGGTCAATATCAGGAACACCGCTCTGGTGAAATTCCTGGGAACCATCAGTGCCAATAAAAGGTATTTTGCGGATGACTGGACTGTTTACCGTGAAGCTGACCGTTTGCTGATGCTTGCTGAAATTGCCAATGCAGAAGGGGGTGATCCGTCGTCATATATCAAGCAGATCCGCGACCGGGCTTTCTACCCCAATGCCGACCCGACTCCTTTCGTGAAATCTACAAAAGATAACAACGAACTGGCTATTTATGCTGAGCGTAACAAGGAGTTTGTCCACGAAGGGAAAGCCTGGTATGATTTGCGGCGTATGAAATACGGGTCTGATTTCCTCGTATTCAGAAGTCCGGCGCATAATTATGGCGTACTCGACAAAGCAACCCAGTCCCACATGGTCCTTTGGCCGATTGAAAAGGCTATCTGGACTAACGATCCGCTGGTGGATCAAACCCCCGGTTATCAAACAGCCAAGCCAAAATAGCAGGATAACGCATTACTTTTATATTGGGGGCTGCCGGACAACCTATGAAAAAATGTCCGGTCTTTGTTCATAGATTTGATTAGACTAAGTTGAGAAGTGCCTGCAGTTGTCTGGCGACAGGAGCTGCAGCACTTTTTCAACCGGTTTGGCGGCTATGGTGATGGAGAAATTTAACCGGTCCTGAAATGAATTTCGATAATCCGGATTCCGATCTCAATTGGGATATATTTGCTATTAATAAAAATGAAAGGGTTTAACCGATGATAAATTCCATTCATGCGGGTATGCGGCTTAAGTTGGCAACTGCAGTTCTAATGTTTCTTACCTCGTCGTTCCAATGCAGCAAGGGTGGTGAAGGACCGGGTAATCCCGTTATCAGCCATCCGGAAATCAGGCTGAATCAGGTTCCCCTGTTTATTGGCCGT
>CAYWTT010000496.1:0-3436 GCA_964461245.1 uncultured Prolixibacteraceae bacterium
AGGTCGCGGTCAATCCGCAAGTCGGCCCGGTACAGCCCTGCATATATTGACTTCGTTTGTCCGGCTTTTTTCAGGGGCAGATTTTTTATTGGAATTGCCAGTTCAACCCGATAACCTTCCGGGGTTCGTTCTTCCCTGCTCCTGATACCTTCCATTTTCCACGAATTGTCAAACTGCCGGTAGTACGATGCCCGGTAATCCAGCACCCTACCTTTGGGGTCAACTTCCATACAGTAATATTCCTTCATTTCACGGTCGCTGGAGAAATAAATCTCTACCCGGTCTTCTTTTGATATTTCCAGTTCCTCTCTTATCGTATCTGCCAGAACCAGAGTCGAATCTTTGACCACAAACCGGCAATACAACACCGAGTCATCGTGTACTGCTGAAAATGTTGTCGGTTTCGGAATATCATTTTCCCAGGGATAACTGAAACCGGTTAGTTTTTTCGCATTATGCCATTTTTCAGATTCATCAGTATTAATCCTGTTCACCCGGTACGTTTTTGTCGCTGGCGAACAGGATACAAAGATGATGATGCAACACAGTATGATTGTGCTTCTCATCGGTATCTACTTCAGATTGATCAACCGCCCGGCCCTGGCTGCAACCAACTGGCTGGGCAAACAGTAATCGGCTCGCCAGCTCCCTTTCGGGTCGCCCGGGAAACGGAACTGTTCGTAGGCTGTCAGGTGGCCTTCACACTGGTGATAGGAAATATGCCCGAACAGGCTCAGCAGAAAATCGTCCTTCCGGCCCAGGTTCCACAGGCCATACAAATAGTCGGCCAGTGGCCAGTCGTCGAGCCAGTCGCGAAAACGGGTCATACCACAGAACTGGCCCCCCCCGTTCAACCGGGCACTTACAAGCCGGTTGGCCATATCGTCAGGAAGGATGCCGCTCGACAACAATTCCAACCAGTACCGGTAGTTCGTGTAGCTGGCTTCGTTTCCGTCGGTCATGCTTTTGGGCTTTGGAATATTCCCCAGCCGCGCCGGAAGCCACCAGTCGTTCGTATCCGAAGGCCATACCTGGCGAATCGACTGGAGGGTGTCGCTTTTCAACCTCTCTGATGAAGACAAAATTGATTCAACTGGGGTTGCCGGTTTTCTTTTCGCTTTTTGGCACAAATTGGCCCACTGGCTCAACCCCCTGGCTATCCACGCGTTGTTGTGAAAGTATTTGCCAGCTTCGTCACGGGTATCGGCTTCCGGGACGCCTGACAAAAGACCGTCCGTCTTTATCGCTTCGGAGTGCATTTTTAGCAATGATTCGGCCATCTTGTCCAGCTTCAGAAAACCATCTTCCAGCCACCCATCGCCGCCTGCCCTTTTGTACAGTATTTTGGCCGTGTGCAGCAACTGCCCGTACTCGGAAAGCGACGGGCCGTAATAGTCAATCGCCCCGTCTTCCTTCACAAACCGCGTCAGCCAGTAGCTGAAAAGTTCAGCTGCCCGTTGGTTCATCCCCCAGGCCGACAGAGCATCCACTGCCGCGATGATGGTCGGGGGAAAACCATCGTGTTCCACTTTCCCGTACTCGACAACCCCATACTTGGGATGGTTGCTCTGGAACGTCAGGTCGATATGCGCCAGTCCCCTGCGGATGGAAAGGTCCAGAAAATCGTAGCCGGTATTGATTTCCGGCGTCGTCCTGATGCTTTTCATTTTCTCGTCCACCAGCTTCGGGTCAATGGCCGGCTTCCCGCTTGGCCGCGGAAACAAACCCATAATTTGTTGCAGGTCGGGTTTGCCTGAAATCATCCCCCATACCGGGTCGGTCATGCTCGAACGCCACCGGTTGATGGTTTCTTCGGTTACTGTTATGGCACTGCCTCCAATGTCTTCCGGCTTGCACATCCCAAACACGGGAAAGGCAACTATTGCCGCCGAGGTCATTCCCGCTATCTTTAAAAAATCACGTCGCGTGGATAAATTAGTATTCGATTTCATCTTGATTGATTTTTAGTTAAAAATTTGCTCGTGTACTGTTTTAGTATCCTGTCTTTTTACCGCATAGCCGTATTCTTTTCAGGCATACAATTGACTTTCAATGCTTTTTTATTTTTATGTATTTCGATATATTTTTCCGCATGTCAATTCACTTTGATATGAAGTTTGGCCGTGGCTTTGTACCCATACTCATTGGTATGTTCAACTGTTACAATATAATGTCCGGGACTTTTGTAGGAATGTTGTGTTTGCGCGTATTTCCCCTGCCGGGGGTCGCTGCGCAAAACAGCTCCCGATTTTACTGAAACGGTTGGCGTACCATCGCCAAAATTCCATATTTCATTGCCCGTCCCTGAATAAAATGTCCGTACCGAAAATGTTACCTTTTGTCCTGCCTTTATTCCCTGGGTAGGATAAAAAGCAGCATGAATTGTCGGAACATGCTTTCCTCCCTGATCTTTTTCATTTACCAACACGGTTGTAAAATCATAATCAATATTTCCTTTCAAGTCGGTTACCTTCAATACTTCGCTGTATTCTCCCGGCTTCCCGTAACTTATTTCCTGCTTAGGGCCTTCCACTGTCTTACCGTTTGAAAGGAACCAGAAATACGATACTATTTTATCATTCGGACTTATCGATTTGGAACCATCAAGCAATACTTTCTGATTAACTGACACAAAATGATGCGGACGTGCAACCCCTACCACCGAAGGTTTATACTGGTTTCTGAAGGCTTCCCACGCATAAACATACGCATCTTCTGTCCCCCACTGCCCGGAATTGGTTTTATTCATTATTTCGAAATGAAGGTGTACCCATCCACCACTTGCCCCTTCTTTGCCAACATACGCAATCTTTTGACCTTTTTTGATTTTCATTCCTGGCTTTATTCCGGCTATAATGCTGTCAGCATGACTGTACCGGTAATACCAGCCCCGACGGTCTAAGATGTAGATTACATCATATCTCTTTTTTTCGTTGAGAACATCCTGATGACCATTTAGTATCTTATCACCCACTGAAACCACTGTTCCATCCGTTGCTGAAACAATTTCTTCTATCCCTTCTGTACCGCCAAAATCCAGACCTGAATGGTAATATATTTTTTTATCGGAAGCATCTTCTCCCCAATCAACATATACAGGTTCATTGCCCATTTGCGTAACGCTGGCCATCCAGTCCTGTTTGATGGGATAACAAAACGTTCCTTTCCCGATGAACGGCGTTCCGAGTGGCCATAACCTGAAACGGGCATCTTTGGTCAGCCCCCAGCTATTGGTTATTACATTTGTTAAATATCCCTTCGTTACCTGACAATCAATCTGTATTTTTCCCACCGGAACCGGAAGATTATAATTTCCTGACGACAAAGTAACAGGGGTTCCGTCAATAATTATTTTCACATAACTTTCACGGACAGCATTACGCAAACTGTCTCTGATTTCTGTCAATTCCAGAAACTTTAAACTGACATGTTTGCC
>CAYWTT010000497.1:0-3408 GCA_964461245.1 uncultured Prolixibacteraceae bacterium
GAGACTTTCACTTTTATTGAAAACATCCTTTCCGAAGTGATGGAGTTGTTCCCTTCCACTTTTATTCATGTAGGAGGAGATGAGGCGGATAAAACGGAATGGAAAAAGTGTCCGCTTTGCCAGAAAAGGATCAAAGATGAAGGACTGAAGGATGAGCATGAACTACAGAGTTATTTTATCCGACGAATTGAAAAAATGCTGAGCAGGAATGGCCGCAAGCTGATCGGGTGGGATGAAATACTGGAAGGAGGTCTTGCTCCGGAAGCTTCCGTGATGTCATGGAGGGGAGAAGAGGGTGGAATTGCTGCGGCAAAAATGGGGCACACGGTAGTAATGACTCCCGGTTCACACTGCTACTTTGATTTCTACCAGGGTGATCCATCTATGGAACCCCTGGCCATCGGTGGTTTTACCACCCTGAGAAAGGTCTATTCCTATGAACCGGTACCCGTTGAGCTGAACCAGGAGCAGGAGAAAATGGTGATAGGAGCTCAGGCCAATTTATGGACAGAATATGTACCTGATCCCAGGCATGCTGAATACATGTATTTTCCGAGGCTGGCTGCACTGGCTGAAGTCGACTGGTCACCAAAAGCGCTTCGCAATTGGGATGATTTCTCCATGCGGATGAAAACCCAGTATGAACGGTATAAAAAGTTGGGAATAAATTATGCCCTGAGTGCATTTCAGGTGGCAGCCTCACCCCGTTTGATACCGGAAACGAAAACCATAGAGGTGGAGTTGAAGACCGAAGCCAGTCAAACCGAGATCCGTTATACCCTTGACGATTCGGATCCCGTCGTAACCTCTCCGTTGTATACCCGACCTTTTTCCCTTGAACGGTCAGCCACCGTTAAAGCAAATGTTTTCAGTGAGGGCAAGGCAGTGACTGACCCCCTGAGCCGTCAGTTCTTCATCCACAAAGCCATTGCCTGTCCGGTTTCCTTGAAATACCCCAATAGTCGCCGATACGACGGAAAAGGAGATCTGACCCTGGTCGATGGGGTGAAGGGAACGTCCAACATGGCGGATGGCAACTGGAAGGGTTTTAGCAAAGAGGATATGGTTGCCACGGTCGATCTCGGTAAGGAAACAAAAATCAGTTCCATTGAGACGGATGGTTTGCAGGATGTGGGCTCCTGGATCTTTCTTCCAGTGGAGGTTATTTTTGAAGTATCAGCCGATGGGAAGAATTATAAAACACTGGGTAAGGTAAGCCATGCCGTACCGGTAACCGATGTATCCAAACAAACTCACAATTTCCGGCTCAGGAAAACAGCAAAGGGAGTAAGGTATGTGCGTGTTACCTCAAAAAATATGGGTGAATGCCCCAGGGGACATGCCGGTGAATCAAAGCCGGCCTGGATTTTTGTCAGTGAGATTGTGGTCCAGTAACCTGAGACCATTACGAAAAAGGAACCTCTGCCCGAACATAAAAAAGGCCGCCCGGATGAGCGGCCTTTTTTATAGGAGAACTTGCAGTTTAATTACCTCCGCCGTAGTCGGGGGCATTTTTATCCCACCATACCCGCTGGCTGTTCAGAACATTGCCTGTGATGTCATCTGCAGTGAAACCCTGGGCAGTTGTGGCGCTTTGCCAGTTGGCCTTGTTATTATCAATGGTAGGTGTAGTCCACGGAAAACGATGGGGCAGTTTAAGCTCCGTACCAGTTGCGGTGTAAGGTTCCCAGGCCCAGATGGTACTGTTCTTTTTGGGATAACCGGTGCGGCGTGCCACAGCGACAAGCTGATAAGGATTGTCGAACAGGTTGACCAGTTCCTGGAGGATGATTTTCTCCTTGTTTTTGCTGTCTCCGGCAATGTATTTTACATCATCCCTGGCAAGGAGAGCTTCCGTTTCTCCTGCTACCAAGCCGCGGATGCTGTAATCCGGGATCTGGGCCAGAGAAGCCCGTTTGTCCATATTGGTCAACGACAGGGTCACTCCTTTTTCATACCACTCTTTGGCTGTTCCGATACCGGAAACGTATCCCTTTTCGATAAATTCTGCCAGGTAAAGGCATACTTCCGGGGCGCCGAGGACCACATTCCGGTATTCACCTACACGACCGTCCTGTTTGGGTTTGATGAAGTTGTACTCCACATAGGGCAATCTATTGTAATTCTTTTTATTGGAATCGGTGAGGACGGGGCCGAAATAGTCGTCGCGTCCCAGGCTGTCCGGGGCTACGGGCGCTCCGATCAGCCGATCCCAGGGTTCGTTGACCGGTTTCTTAATCCACCAGGGAAGTTTCACCCCCGGAGTGGCTTCAAGTGCTGCAATGGCTGCATCGTTCAAGGGATTGGCCCGGAAATAGAGGCGGAGCCTCGGGTCCTGGTTCTTACGCATAAAGGCGCTGAAATTCTTGGAAGGAGCATAGTTTTCAACCCACAGCGAGTTGGAACCTCCCGGTCCGGCTTCACTGGCTGAAGGAGCCCATATGGCCTGATGGGAGATTTCGGTAATCAGCAAGGGTTTTCCGTCGGTTCCTTTTTTGTTGACGATTTCAGACAGCACCTGTTTCATTTTGGTATTGTCGGCCACTTCAAGACGCGCGGCAATACGTAATTTCAGGCTGTTGGCATAGCGGGCCCACAGTTCCCAGGAGCTTTTGTACATGAAATCCTGGTTGCCGATCTGAACCTGGTCGGCACTGGCTGAAGTCAGGACATTGATTGAGTTATCCAGCTGGGTAAGCCAGAGGTTGAACAACTCCTGCTGTGAATCGAATTTTGGGGTCAAATTCCCTCCATAACGGGCATCAATAGCTTCGGAATAAACCATGCTACCCTGCCAGTCGGAGGCGCGGATAGCCAGTTCGATGACCGGGATGTAGGTGACCGCTTTGAAGGCTTGGTAAACCTTTTGGTTCTCAGTCGACATGTTGTCAATCCGGTTCTGGATCTCTTTCATGTCAATCATCACCTTGTAAAGCGGAATACCTCCCAATGCAGCCGTATTGTTGAAGTCGGAAGAGGTCCCTGACCGGGAACAGGTGATTTGGGCATACCTCCAGAAATACACGCTGTTGTTGTAAAACCACTGCAGATATTCATCTCCCGCAGTGTTGTACAACGCGTTGGTGAAAAGGTGGGTGAGGTCGGGATCGTTAATATCCCCGGGATTTTGATTGATCTCGGCGAAACGGTCGGTACAGTTAACCAGTAACAATGCGGTTACGGCGAATACCGAAAATATCCTGAAAATTCTTTTTTTCATAATTCTCATTTTAAATGTTCTTAGATTTTGCCACATGTTACAAGGATATATTGAAACTGACACCCAAGGTCCGTGTATACGGAATCTGGTTCCATTCATGGGCAGAACCGGCTTCATTGCTTCTCACGCTAAAGGGATTCAGGTTGTTGTCCAACGTTTTGTATAGGAATCCAAGGTCACGGCCAAAG
>CAYWTT010000498.1:0-3396 GCA_964461245.1 uncultured Prolixibacteraceae bacterium
CCGTGCGTCAGCATAATCAAGAAACTCCAGCTTTTCCTGGGTGGGTTTTCCGAAATCACTGTATATGAACGGCACATCGGTAAGGATATAGAGCTCTTCGGCGCCAATTTGTGTGGCCAGGAGGGAAGAGGCCATGTCCTTGTCGATCACGGCATCCACGGTTCTTACATTTTTTTCCTCATCCAGATAAACCGGAATCCCTCCTCCTCCGGCTGCAATGACAATATTCCCATTGCGGGCCAAAGAACGGATGATCTCCTTGTTCAGTATATCCACAGGATCAGGGGAGGGCACTACTCGCCTGAATCCTCCCGTGATTTTTCCGGAAGGTTTGAAAATCCACTTTTTCCGACGCTGGAGTTTATGTGCTTCTTCTTCGGAATAGATCCGGCCGATCCCTTTGACCGGATTAAGAAAGGCAGGATCGGCAGGATCCACAAGAACCATGTTCACCAGGGTGACCACATTTTTCTGAATTTGATGTTTGTTCAGCACATTCCTGAGCATTCGTTCAATCATATACCCAATTCCGCCCTGGGAATCAGCCACGCATATATCGAGGGGCATGGGGGCAATCCCGTAGAGTGATTCCCCGGCATCGTTCCGCATCAGGATATTGCCTACCTGTGGACCGTTTCCGTGAGTGATCACCAGATCGTACCCTTCCCTGATCAGGAATATGAGGTTTTCGATGGTTTCAGCAGCGTTTTGCTCCTGCTCTTCGATGGTTCCACGTTCATGTTCCCTGAGCAGGGCGTTGCCTCCAAGGGCGGTGACAGCCAATTTATTCATGTTTTTTTTCGGTTTTTCCAAGGGAGATAGCAATGAGGACCATAATTACGATCAGGGCAGCACCGGATAGGAAGACGCCGGTCAGTCCTGAAAGGGTATAGAAAAGGCCGGCGAACATAGGTCCCAGTGTTTGACCGGTCCGGTTAAGCAGGCTGTTGGCAGACATAAAAGCGGCTCTTTCCTGGAAAGGGGCATAGCTAACCAGACTGTTCTGGATGCAAGGAAGGATCATGCCATGGCCGATTCCGAACATCACCGATGGGAAAATCAAATTGAACAGGGAAACCGATTTCCAGTAGATAACCATAGCCAGTCCATAGAAAATCAGACTGATCATTATCTGTCTTGAGGGTTTCAGCATGCGGCCGATCTTACCTGTTTGGGATGCTATTATGGCTGTAACCAGTGACATGAGCGACATCATCATGCCGATTTCACCGGGAACTGCATCCATCCGTTGTTTCATGAGAATGGGAACGTAGGTCATCAGGGAGCCGTACAATACCATGAATATGAAAAAGGTCAGCAGAAAGAGCATCCATACCCTGGGTTGAATGATCAGTTTCCAGATAATTTTTAAATAGGAGTGCATCTGTTGTTTTTCGGTCTGGTGTTCGGGCAGGCCAAACCAAATCCAGATCGCAACAGGAAGGGAAAGCAGCGGCAAAAGGAAGGGGAATTGCCACCCCAGCGTGGCCAATGCGCCTCCCAAAACCGGGTATATGGCTGTTCCCAGACTGAGAATGCTGGCGTTATATCCCATGGCAGTCTGGAGCCTTCCGGAATCAAAGAAGTCACCTATCAATGTCACATTCAGTGTACCAAGCGATGAGGCCCCGATTCCCTGGATCAAACGAAGGAGGATAAGTGTTTTGAAATCAGGTGAAAAGAAGCAGGCAAATCCAGCCAGTCCAAAAAGCAACAAGGAAGGTGCCACGATTGCTTTCCGGCCGAAACGGTCGGCCATAATCCCCGTGACGGGAGTCATGACCATACCGGGAAGGGTAAAAGCTGCAATCAGCCATCCCACCTGTTGGGGCGCAATCCCGAAATGGGTTATGACTCCCGGCAGGGCGGGGGTTAGGCTGGCAACTCCCATCACGGCCATCAGGGTAATGCTGAAGATCATATAAAGCCTCTGGTCGAATAAAAGTTTACCGGATGTCATACCTGTCTCTTCTACAGTGAATTTGAAGCTAATAAAACAAATTTCCCGGAATCAAACAACCGGATATGTCATAGAATATGGATTATGCCATATTGTCGCTGAAATATTTCTGGCATTGAGTTTGATTATTCAACTGTAATACCATATTAATTAAAAAACAGAAATTATGATGCTTTGGATTATCTTCGGATTTTTCTTTATTCTGAGTTTAATAGCCGGTAACCGGCTGAAATCAAAATTCAGAGAGTATTCTGCGATCGGAACAGCCAATAACATGAGCGGAAGTGAAGTAGCGCGTAAAATGCTGAATGACCATGGTTGTTACGATGTTAAGATCACGTCAGTTGAAGGGCAGTTGACCGATCACTATAATCCTCTGACTAAAACAGTGAACCTCAGTCCCGATGTATTCGACGGACGGAATGTGGCTGCCGCAGCCGTGGCCGCTCATGAGTGCGGCCATGCCGTGCAGCATGCTGTGGGATATGCCTGGCTGGAGCTGCGCAGTTCCTTGGTTCCCATTCAGAATGTGACCTCCAGGGTGATGAATATTGTCTTTATCGCTATGTTTCTGGGATCAATCCTGCTGGGTAACCTGATCCCCATGCAGACCGCATTGATCATCATCGTTGCATGTTATTCCATTTTTACCCTCTTTGCCTTTATTACACTGCCGGTTGAATTTAATGCAAGCTCACGTGCACTCGCCTGGCTGTCAAAAAGCGGGATCACCACCGTGCAAACCCATGAAAAAGCAGGCAATGCCCTGAAATGGGCTGCATCCACCTATGTGATCGCCGCGCTCTCTTCTCTGGCTACCCTGCTTTATTATGTCAGTCTGCTTGGGGGAAGTGATGATTGATGAAAAAGCCGGTTTTCATTTATTTACCGGCAACTCATTTTTATTCAGCAAGGGTAAACACAAGCTCAGCCCTGTTTCCGTATTATGCCCCGCATGATGTGAACTCCGGGTAAAGGGAAGTCCCTGCATATACCCGGAAACGGAATTCAGAAACTAGAAAGCCCTGAAAAACAAGAAGGCTGTCCTTTAAAGAGCAGCCTTCTTTAATTGGTAATTTCAGTTTGGACTATCTTTTATCAAGAATGATCTTGCTGATTTCGCTGTAGTCGCCTGATTCGAGCCTGATCATATAGGCACCGGCAGCGTGTTGTGACAGGTTGAATTCGATCTTTTCACCGGAAGTGTAACTCCGGCGGAAAACTTCATTACCCGTCAGAGAGAACACCCGGACCACTACTTCCCTGGTATCCTTCCAGTTCAGGCTGATATTTACCTTCCCTGTGGTCGGGTTGGGATAGATCTGTGTGTTAAATCCGTCAGCCACCTCTTTGATCCTGGTAATGATATAAGAATTGTCAGCGGTCCAGATGGTGAAGTCGACCTTGTCTTTTAGCGGATTGGCTGCATTCACCGT
>CAYWTT010000499.1:0-3395 GCA_964461245.1 uncultured Prolixibacteraceae bacterium
TCGGAAAGAAGGCCTGTTCCGTTAGTGGTGCGGTCCAGGTTCTTATCATGGAGGTTGTAGTATATGCCGTCTTTGCTTCTCCGCACATCGACTTCAACATACATGACGCCCGATTCGACCGCTTTCTTTGCCGATGCATAAGTGTTTTCAGGAGCGAGATGGTTGGCGCCCCGGTGACTGACTATGCCTATTTTCCCAGCCCTGTTTTTGTTAAATGACTGCTTTGGGTTTTCACAATTGGTCTGCAGCATTACAAGGCAGCAAAGCAAAAAGAATATGGCAAGGTTTCGCGGTTTCATTTTATTTTTTACTTGGTGTGCATTAAAGCTGATCCCCGGCATCTTGATGGATCATGGATCGGAATACCAGATAGGGACCAGTGAGAGAAATCATCTAAACCGGATTCTGTTTGAACCCGTAATAATGGAAGCATTCATAATCAGGAAGATCCACAGTATAATCAAAACAGGTTTCATAGACCACAATGGCCAAGTTATTGATAGATCTTGTTGAGTTTTAACCGGGTGATGCGGGTTGTGGAGAGGTGAGTCTTTTTGGAATGACTGCCTGCGCAATAAGCCAGTAACAGATGATTGCCGGTGAAATGGATAGCCGTATAGCAATACCATCCATCCGGATCGTCTTCCATGGTCTTTATTTTTATCCAGGTTTTACCTTCATCTTCAGATACAGCGGTGTTCAAGGGTGTGCGGAACTGGTTATTCCCGTTGTTGTTCCAAACCATGAGCAAATCGCCGGTAGTGGGGATCCTTTTAATGGAAGCGGGAGAACAGGGTGACTGAAAATTACCGGGTTCGACGGGGCTCCAGGTTTCTCCTTTGTCCTTGGAACGGGAAAAATACTGAATTCCCCTGTCGCTCCGCATAAACATCAGAAGTGTTCCATCCTTCAGTTCCACAAGCCCGGGTTCCTGCAACAGGATATTTTCCGGGTTGGGCACTTCCCCTGACGATTTCCAGGTTTGCCCGTCATTGTCAGAAAAATAGCTGTAAATGATTCCGAAATGGTTGAATTTTTCTTCCTTCTCGGTCTCATGCATGGATACCGGCATTACCAGCCTTCCGCTTTCCAATTGGATAACCCGGTCGTTGTTCAGTACAAAATACCCTTTTCTGTCGGAAATACATTGCACCGGTTCGCTCCAGGTTTTGGCTTCATCTCCCGAAATCCTCATCGTCGGGATACAATCGTACTTTGAATTTTTCCTTACATAAAACAAGGCTATATTTCCGTTTTTCAGCCTGAGAAGAGAGACCGACATTACATTCAGATTCCCTTCTTGACTGATGACCATGTGACTCTCTTTATCCCAGGTTTTCCCGCCATCTTTTGAATACCTCCCGGCAAGGTAAGCCGAACCGAAATCGCTGGATGAACTACCTGTAAAATGGCTGTATATAAAGAGAATCCGTCCGTCCCTCAGGGAAATAAAACTGCCCTCGCTGTTCCGGGGATTGCCGGGACCCGGATCCAGGCTGAGAACGACAGGGTTCTTTTTCGTGGCCATATTCTGTCGCCTCGGCACCGGTTCTGCCCATGATGAAACCCAAAAAGATAATAGGAAGATGAAAGATAAGAGAAAGGTCCTGTATGCCATTTTTCAGTGTTTTTGACGAATAAAATTAACAGGATTGATTGATATGACAAAAAAAGGCTGAGTACAAACAATGGAATTTTTATCACCGTATAATTCTGCTCTCACATACCTGATGTCAGGCGGAAGCCTTCTGACATGGAAATGTTTCCCCTTATGCAGGGTATTCCCTCCTGAAATCCAGGCAATCGATTGGTATCCGGAGGCTTTGATTTTAATGGTTTTCTGTCGGGGATTTACCCGGATCATCTGAATCGCGGGAGCTGGCGTCCCCTTGTGTCCCATGGGAGCATGGATGAAATAGCTTATCCCGTTTTCCATGGCATAACGAACGTTCTTCTGGTTCGCTTCGGGAAGAATAAATACATTCCAATCCTTTCCCAGGTCGCGCATGGAGTGCATATCGTCGTTAGAAAAACCCCAGACAGGCCGTACCGGCGCCATAACGGTCAGGATAGAATCCCACAGGTTACGGTCGTTAGGGTAACGGTTATCGCAGTTAAAAACTTCAAATCCTACGATAGGACTGTATTGCTTGTACAAGGCGACATACCAGGAAGCAGGCAATTTGTACCGCCCAGGGTGGTTAAAAACGGCAATCCCTCCTTTGGCTGCAAGGGTGTCTAAAAACCCTTCGGTGTCGGCGCCGCAATAGTCACTGAAAAAACAATTCAGTTCATGTTTTTTAAACCAAAGTTCTCCTCCCTGGATATCGACCATGCCCACGTCAGCGGGATTGACATTTTTAAATACGGTATCGCCCGGCGCTATGGGTTCATCTTCCTGAGGCTTCAGCACCAGATGTTTGATACGCTGATCGGATTTGGGACCGACGGGGAACTTTGAAAATTCCTGCCAGGGATAGGTTATGATCCGATGGTCGGTGATGGCCAGAATCCGGTAATCCCGTTCCCTGTATTTCTCAACTGTCGTCTGCGGGTTCATCCATCCGTCCGTAACCATCGTATGGGTATGAAGGTTGGCTTTATATTGTCCGTCTTTTTCCCAATCGACGCTGCTGTAAGGGTTAATGATCTGCCATGCAGAACTGCACCCAGAAAACAGGAAAAAAACCAGGGCCTGGATAAAAAGGGAACCTATAGTTCCGGAGATCCGCAAGCGTTGTTTGCTTATCAATGATTTCATATCTGATCAGTTAAGTCGTGAATTCGTAATGGTGAAATTTGTTTCTGGCAGAGCGATGCCTCAATATCTGAAATCAAAAGTCAGGCTCATTTTTAATTTGCCTTCGTATATTTTTATTGGGTTGAAAAAATAAGGAAACGATTGTGGCCCTGAGGCGGGAGGATCAGTAAATTTAGTCCCGATCGCGCTGATTCCGTGAAGGAAAGACAAGTCTCCCGGAGGATATTCTATGGTTGTTTTCAGGGCATACCGGGGTTTCTGCGGGGTGAGCATCCGGAAAAACAATTCTCTGGAGCGGATAAATACGGTAAATCCGGGAACATTTTTCCCTATGATCTTTACCCAATACACATGAGAGTAATATCCTTTGAATTCGGGATACACAAATCCCGATTCTCCCGTGACTGTGTTGTTGTATGCTTTTTCCCAAAGTCCGAATTCGGTTCCTTTCATTCTGTTCTTGTACACCCGGTAAGGTCCGTTACCCATCCACTTCATACCTGCCACATTATCTTCCGGAAAATTAAAGGTGATTCCGGCAAACAGGCAGTCGTCCGAAGGTTCGTAGGCTAAATCGAGATCAAGCAGTCCGCTGCCCTGGATGGTCCACTTCATCAAATCTCCGTTGTCAAAC
>CAYWTT010000500.1:0-3378 GCA_964461245.1 uncultured Prolixibacteraceae bacterium
CGTCTGGTTCCGATACAATCCTTCCGACGTCGAGGTGATCGTCCCGGTTTCCCTGAATTCTCTGGCAGTACTGAACAAATCCTTTACCGACTGTTACCTGAGCCAGGTAAACGCCTCTTTCCCGAGTTACCAGCTTGACGGAAAATTCAGCGAACTGACACAAAGGGTATGGATGGAACAACATAAACAGATCCAGTTCCTTTTGGGTAAAAATTTCTTTTACGAGAATGAATCTCCCTTACTGAGAGCTACCCACGGATTGATTTACATGCGCGAACTGAATGTAGAACAGTTCCTGAAAGAAGCAACCTTGTTGGGAAAATCAGTGGAAGGACTTTTTTAAATGTAAGATTCCCGATCTAAAATCACTAATTTTGCAAAAAATCAAAACCAAAAAATGAAAATTATCGGGGTTGACGTCGGAGGTACCAAAATTAGTTCGGGACTGGTAGAACAGGGAAAATTAGTCAGACAATCGACGGTTGCCACACCGTATGACCGGCCGCAGCACGAGGTGGTGAATGCCGTCATTCAGTCAATTGAAGAGATTTTTGATCCCGAAATCAAGGGAATAGGCATTGGTGTGCCCGGACTGGTCGACATGAAAGAACAACGGGTCATCGACGTGACCAATATTCCCAGTTGGGATTCGGTTCCGCTCGCTGAACTCATCTCCGATTACTTCAACAAACCGGTCTATGTGAACAATGATGCCAACTGTTTCGCCATTGGCGAAAAATACTTCGGCAAAGGCAAACCCTATTCCAACTTCGTGGGTATGGTTATCGGAACGGGACTGGGAGCTGGGATCATCATCAACAACCATTTATATGCCGGCCATTTATGCGGAGCGGGTGAATTCGGAAATATTTACTACCGCGATAAAAATATAGAGGCTTTTGCCAGCGGTCAGTTCCTGAAAGACAAGGGAATTGACGGGAACGTGCTCAATAAAAGGGCTTCCATCGGTGATCCCGTGGCCTTGAAGGTTTTTGAAACTTTAGGCCAGCACATTGGAAGGGCTGTCGCCAATATTCTGTTTGCCCTGGCTCCGGAAGCCATAATTTTCGGAGGCTCGGTCAGTAAATCTTATAAATTCTTCAGTGATTCCATGCTGGAATTTCTGGATGACAATTTTCCTTATCGCCGGTTATTTAACCAGCTGGCCATTGAGGTTTCGGAAAACGAAAACAGCGGTATCCTGGGAGCCGCTTCGCTGGTGCTGGAAGCACATTACTAAACATATTATTTTTTAATCAGATTTTAATCATTTTTAACACTTTGTATAATTAACTTCTATGCCAGTGGTTCTCTGAAAATTCATTTTTGAACTTTCTGCTTATTTGTTCTATTTTAGTATTCTCAGAAATCCATTATTCCAGTCTCTCAGCCAGTTTATTATATTACTGTATTTGAGTCATATAGCTTTTACTAAAAAAATGTTGCCTTTTTTCCTGAAATTGAATGGGGAAAAATGCGTAATATTGAACAATATCATAAAAAAAGATCCTTCCGAGTAGTATATTTGTTAATTATCCTTAAAAAGCAACAGGGGAAAGCGATCCTGTTTTTTAAGATTAAGGGACTAAGTCATTTACAATCAAAGTTCAATTACTAACTTAAAACTATTTCTATGAAAAGAGTAACGCTTCTGTTTTTATGCTTTTTGCTCATAGGAATAACGGCGGTAAACGGCCAGATGAAGACAATTACAGGAAAGGTGATTTCTTCGGAGGACAAAGCGCCCATTCCCGGAGCATCAGTGGCAGTAAAAGGTACCACTTTCGGTACAGTGACCAACATGGAAGGCACCTATGTTTTACAGGTACCTGAAAGTTCCAAATCATTGGTTTTCAGTTTTGTGGGATTCAGAACCCAGGAGGTTGCCATTGAGAACAATGCAAAAATTGATATCGAACTGAAGATTGACTTTATCGGGGTTGATGAAGTGGTTGTGGTTGGATATGGAGTTCAGAAAAAGAAGGATGTCACCAGTTCCATTTCATCGGTCAAGGGAGCTGATCTGGCGGAGAATGCAAGCCCCAGTTTTGTACAACAATTGGCGGGGCGTGCTTCCGGGGTTCAGGTCACCCAAAGTTCAGGAGATTTGGGAACCCCTCCCAATATCCGGATCAGGGGGGTCAATACCATATCTTCCGGTTCCCAGCCGCTTTTTGTGGTCAACGGAGTTCCGATCACTTCGGGAAATATCGGAGGCTCTTATACCAACAACAACCCGCTTTCGGATATCAATCCTTCCGATATCGAATCGGTTGAAATCCTGAAAGACGGGGCTGCGACGGCCATTTACGGATCGCGGGCTTCCAACGGAGTAATCCTGATCACTACCAAAAAGGGAAACGCTCAACAAACCAAAGTGGTGTATGAAGGATGGACAGCCGTTTCGAGTGCTTCAAAACTTTACGATCTTTTGAATGCAGAAGAGTTTGTGACAATCGCCAATGAAAAATTCAAAAATGCGGGATCCACATCTCAGCCTGCAGTGATGGATGACAAAAAAACCGATACCAACTGGAATGATTATGTCTTCCGCAAAGGATTCCAGCACAACCATTCTCTGTCGGTTTCGGGAGGGAATGAAGATACCCAGTTTTATATTTCAGGCGGTTACAGCCAGCAGGAAGGTATTGTGAGGAACAACAATTTCGACCGCTACACCTTTTATTCGAGTGTGGACCAGAAGTTGCTGAAATGGGCCAAAGCCGGATTTTCACTGAATGCTTCCTATCAGAAAAACACCGGACCGATAAAGGGAACCAACTCCATTTCCGATAACATGTATGCGGGCACCCGTATGCTTCCCAATGTGGCTGTATACAATCCCGACCATCCTACCGGCTACAACATCGACTTTACCAGTCCAAAGAGCCTGGGCCGCGGTGCCAACACCATTCCGATCGACCTGACGGTACCGAACATCATCTGGGTGTTGGACAACAACGTTCAGGAGAACCTATCCTACAGGCTGATTCCGAATGTCTATCTGGAACTTTTGCCGCTGCCGGGTCTTTCACTGAAAACTGTCGCCGGTGCCGACGTCTCCCTGCTCGATAACGTATACGCCTGGCTGCCCGATACCGGTGACGGAGCCTCTTATAACGGTTTGATCAGTGAAACCAATTACTTCCGGACCCGGTGGACCCTTCAGAATATTGCCTCCTATATCCGGACCTTTAATGAAAAACACAATATCAACCTGACTGGGGTTACTGAATGGTCCAAATATGAATACCGCTCCGTCAATGCCGGGGCACGGGATATGTCGAGTTCCTTTTTCATGCCCTATATCATTTCGAGTACGTTCAATACCCAATCCTCAGGCGGGGATTATACCTACAACGGAATTGCATCTTACAT
>CAYWTT010000501.1:0-3366 GCA_964461245.1 uncultured Prolixibacteraceae bacterium
AAGGGTGGACCGATTCAAGTACCAGGTGACGTTCTTTGTCAATGAAACGCCCCTTTTGTTGTGCAAAGCTTCCCCACAGCATGAATACCAGATGTTGGTTCTTTTCAGCCAGGAGATGGATTACCCGGTCGGTAAAGACCTCCCATCCTTTGTTCTGGTGCGATCCGGCCTGGTGCGCCCTCACCGTAAGAGTGGCGTTGAGCAGGAAAACACCCTGGCCGGCCCATCTTTCCAGGTTACCGCTCGGGGGCAGAGGAACACCCAGATCATTAAGGATCTCTGTAAAGATATTCTGCAGCGAGGGTGGATATTCCACCCCTTCAGGAACTGAAAAACACAATCCATGCGCCTGCCCGGGACCATGATAAGGATCCTGTCCGAGAATAACCACTTTTACCCGGTCGAAAGGACAACGATCAAAAGCATTGAAAATCAGTCTTCCCGGAGGATAGACCTTTTGAGAGGCATATTCATTCTTTATAAAACGGATCAGGTCAGAGAAATAGGGCTTCTCAAATTCATCCGAAAGAAGCTCCTTCCAGGATTGCTCAATTTTTACGTCCATAACTGCAGATTCCTTTGTTTCACAATTTAGTTGGCCACGCTGAAAGCACCGGAAATCACAATCTGGTCCGACAGCGAGATCCGGCTTTCAGGTTTGATCTCAACCATTTCCTTTTCCCTGAAGCCGGTAACCACCGGTACTTTTTTCAATATCCAGGGTCCCGGATCGCTATTGGTCCGGACCAGTACGAATTCAGCGCCTTCGCCGGATATGATGGCTGAAAGCGGAAGTGCCACAGCGGTAAAGGTTCCCGTGGTGATTTCAGCTTTTACAAACATCCCGGGTAGCAGCCCCGAATCCCGGGAGGGATTAAAAAGGGCATATACCTTCACCGTTCTGTTTTCATCAAGGGCTTTTCCTGTCTTTACAATTTTGCTTTCAAAAACCTCAGCGGTGGCATCCGGAACAGAAAACGTGACCTTCTGACCTTCCCTGACGTTCAGGATATCCTTTTCGAACACCCGGAGGCCGATCATCAGAGGGGAGGTGCCGGTTACTTCAAGAACGGCACTCTCGGGGGTAACATATTTGCCATTGGTTTGCTCCACACGGGTCACATATCCGCTGATGGGGGAAGTCACTGCCACTGAGGTGACCATTTTGCCCTCCTTCAGCTCTTTCAGGCTGATATGTAACAGGTTGAGCTGCTCTTCCAGAGAACTCACCCTGGCTTTTGTGGCCTCATAATCGCTTTCGGCTTTTTGGAAGGATTTCCCGGCAGAAACGTTCTCTGCTACCAGGAGTTTCTGACGTTCATACTCCTCCTGCTGATATTTCAGCAAAGCCGAAGTGGTCATGAAATCCTCCTGGATCTGCAGTAACTCCTGGTTTCTGATATGGAAAAGGATTTCTCCCCGTGAAACCCTGTCCCCGGGCAATAGGTTGAGTTCCCCTATCACTCCGTCCGTGACCGTACTTACAATGACCCTGTTCCGGGGAAGCGCTTCCAGGTATCCAGTAGCTCCGGCAATACCTGAAAAAAGATACTCGAGTGGATGACCAAGCACAAGATTGTTGGCTTCAACCTGTTCGGTGGTGAGCTGAAGCAAGCCGTTGCTTTCTTTGGATTTTTCTTTTCCCTCATCACTTTTACCGCCGGACTTACAAGCAGCAAATGACAGGAAGATCAAAACCAGCAGGAAATAACAGTATGCCAGGGATATTTTTTTATTTGATGATCTCATTATGATGATAATATTGATTAACGATATTACAATTGCCCCGGATTTTACCATTGCCGGTCTTTGCGTTCATCTGCGGGGTATGGATTTTTTCATGTGCCGGGAAGAGTTGTGTGACCAGTAAAAAAAGCAGCATCATAGCCACGTGTGGAAACCGTGGTTTTTTAGGTTGCCGGGTTCTCATCCTTTCCGGCCTGTCAAAAATGGAGTAAAAAAGCGGAAGGATAATCATAGTGAGTAAGGTGGAGGTGATAAGTCCTCCGATAACCACAGTGGCTAAAGGACGTTGAACCTCGGCACCTGCAGAGGTGGAGACTGCCATGGGCAGGAATCCCAGTGCAGCAGATGCTGCAGTCATCACCACAGGACGCAGCCTTTCCCGTGTGCCGGTCAATATTCTCTCCCTCATATCCGTGATTCCTTTATGCCTGAGCTCCTTCAAGTGTTCTATCAGGACAATCCCGTTTAGCACAGCAATCCCGAAAAGGGCAATAAAGCCCACCCCTGCCGATATGCTGAAAGGCATTCCCCTGATCCAGAGCAGAAAAATGCCGCCTACTGCCGACAGGGGAATGGCGCTGAAGATCATCAGGGCATCGCGGAAAGAATGAAAAGCAAAATGTAGCAGAATGAAAATCAGAAGCAAAGCTATAGGAACAGCAATTAGCAATCTTTGCTTGGCACTCCGCAAGTTCTGGTATTGTCCGCCATATGACAGTGAATAGCCTGCCGGAAGGTTAAAATTATCTTTTACCAGGGTTTGAACATCCTGTACCACCGACTCCATGTCGCGGTTGCGCACGTTGATCCCCACTACGATATGTCTCCTGGTCATATCCCGGGAGATTTTTGCCGGCCCGGCGGTATAGCGGATGTCAGCCAGTTCCCGCAGGGGGATTTGGATTCCTCCTGTTCCGGTTACTACCAGGTTGATGATATGGCTGAGGTCCCGGCGAAAACTTTCTTCCAGCCTGACCACCAGGTCAAACCGTTTTTGGCCTTCGAAAACCGTACCGGCTTTCATTCCTGCAAAAGCCATAGAGACCACCCGGTTGGCTTCAGCGACTGAAATTCCGTATCTTGCCAGCTTATCGCGCCGGTAAGTGACTGTCATCTGGGGTAATCCCTCAACTTTTTCTACGGTGATGTCAGAAGCTCCCTCCACTCCTGAGATCAGCCCCCTTAATTCATCGGCCTTGGCGGCCAGCACTGAAAGATCTTCCCCGTATATTTTTATGGCCACGTCAGCCCTCACCCCCGTAATCAGCTCGTTGAACCGCATTTCAATTGGCTGCGTAAATTCAGGCTTAAATCCGGGCAATACCTGCAAGGCTTCCTTGAATTTCTCTGCCAGATCATCCTTGGTGGATGCGGACGTCCACTCCCTGATAGGCCTGAGAGTCACAATGATATCCGATTCTTCCATCGACATTGGATCTGTGGGGACCTCCGCAGCTCCAATACGGGATACGACCTGTTCCACCTCTGGAAACTGCAACAGAATTTTTTCAATTTTGGTGGTGATATTGATCGTAGTTCCAAGAGAGGTGCCTGTGGGAAGAACAGGCTGGATTACAAAATCCCCCTCGTCTAGCGTAGGTATGAATTCTCCGCCCATAC
>CAYWTT010000502.1:0-3365 GCA_964461245.1 uncultured Prolixibacteraceae bacterium
ATAAGCATAAAAGTTTGGATTATAATAATTTAAATAGATAAGAATGAAACTTTTATTTCTACCTTTCATACTGATTAGTGTCGTATCACTCGCACAGCAATCCATAATTTGTATTATTCCTGAGCCTAAGAATATGCAGGTTATAGACGGTTATTTCACCCTGTCAGCTTCAACCGGATTGATCGTTGACCAGAGCCCGGATCAGAATAGTGCTGTACTTTTCCCGTGAGTGTGCAGAACTCTGGAAATAAACTGAAACGATTTCCTGTTTTATACTTTTTATTACAAGTCAGATAAACCCAATGAATTGAAATCATGGACAATAACAGAAGAGATTTTATTAAAAAAACAGTGCTGGGTACAGCCGCCCTTTCCTTTGGAGGAGTATTGCCGGGATTTACAGCAAAAAGCTACCGCCAGATTTCAGGGGCAAACGACAGGATCCAGGTGGGCGTGATGGGAGTTAATAACCGGGGACTGGCCTTGGCTGGGAATTTTGCCAGCCAGAAAAACTGCCGCGTGATCAGCATCAGTGATGTGGATGTCAGGGCTGCAGATAAGTGCATCGAGAGCGTATTTAAAATGGCCGGTACCCGTCCAAAAGCTGTGCCTGACTTCAGAAAGGCGCTGGAGGATAAAGAGCTGGATGCTTTGGTGGTAGCTGCTCCTGACCACTGGCACGCACCTGCTGCATTGCTTGCCATGAAAGCCGGCAAACATGTATACGTGGAAAAGCCATGCAGTCACAATCCCCGCGAGGGAGAAATTCTGAGAGAGGCTGCAGACAGGTATCACATGGTTTTGCAGATGGGAAACCAGCGCCGTTCCTGGCCCAATGTGGTCAGGGCCATCGAAGAGATCAAGTCGGGGGTAATCGGAAAACCTTATTTCGGGAAATGTTGGTATACCAACAAGCGGTTGTCCATAGGTACCGGTAAGGAAACCGCTGTTCCTGAATGGCTTGACTGGGATTTGTGGCAGGGACCTGCCCCAAGAAAGCCTTTCAGAGATAATTATCTGCATTATAACTGGCATTGGTTCTGGCATTGGGGAACGGGCGAAGCCTTGAACAACGGAACCCATATGGTCGATATTTTGCGGTGGGGTATGGGAGTGGATTATCCCATCCGCGTCAGTTCAAACGGAGGAAGATATCACTTCAGCGATGATTGGGAGACTCCCGACACCCAGGTGATCAGTATGGACTTTAAGGAAGGTTTTTCAATAACCTGGGAGGGTAGGAGCTGCAATCCCCGGAGTGTGGAAGGCTCGTCGGTAGGTGCGGTGTTTTACGGCGAAAACGGATCGCTGACCATAACGGGAGGCAACGGCTATACCCTGTATGATCCCCAGGGAAAGGAGATCAAATCTATCCAGGATCACGATAAAATCGATCCGCTGAATCCTGCCAGTCCTGCCCAACAACTGGATGCCCTTCATATTCAGAACTTCTTTGACGCCATAACCAAAGGAACTCCGCTGCGTTCGGATATCGATTCAGGACATAAAAGCACCCTGCTGGTGCAACTCGGCAATATTGCACAAAGGGTAGGCCGTTCTCTTGAAATCGATCCACAGAACGGACATATTCTCAAGGACAGCGAAGCCCGGAAACTTTGGTCCAGAAAGTATGAAAAAGGGTGGGAAATGACGATATAATTTTGGTACCGTACCAGACGGGAAACCTTAAAGTCATTTGAATGGATTCACTTTCTGTTAAAGTTTAAAATCCGGATTGCTCCCTTGATCTCTGCCAGGTTGATCGACCGGCTGGAAAGGACAGGGCATCCATCCCTCCGGAAATGACTTTCCCAGATCCCATAAGAAATCCATGGAAAATAATCGTAAAGGTGAAACAGGAAGACAAATTTTGCGGATATTTAGGGTAAATTTCAAAGAAACTGAAACCATGACAAAAAATAAGTTTTCCAGGCGCCGTTTTATCGGGGCTTTATCCGTGGGCACTGCAGGATTGGCTGCTGCCGGCAGTTTACCTGTTTTCGGAAAACCTTCCGGAACCCGGGTTTTTTCAGGTGGTACTTCCTCCGGAAGCAGCAATCTTGCTATTCTGGGCGGTGAGCCTGTGGTGAAAAACAAGGTATGGCCAAAGTGGCCGTATGTGGATGATAAAATGGTGGAAAAGGTGGTGGAAACCACGAAAAGCGGACTCTGGTGCAGGATTGACAATCGGGTCAACGGGACAGTGATCAATTTTGAACGGGAATATGCAAAGCTCGTAGGCGCCAGGGGTTGTGTGGCCACTGGTTCGGGAACGCAGGCATTGAATACCGTGGTTGAAGCCATGGGGATTGGACCTGGTGATGAGGTTATTACCTCTCCATACACCGATATGGGCACAATAGCATCCATCCTGGTTAGCCGGGCCCTCCCGGTTATGGCGGATATTGATAAAGAGTCTTTCCAGATCGACCCCGACGACGTGGAAAGAAAGATCACACAAAATACCAGGGCCATTATGCCGGTACATATGATGGGACAGCCCTGCCATATGGAGCGTATCATGGATATTGCCAGGAAACATAATCTCAGGGTGATTGAGGATGCCTGTCAGGCCCATTTGGCCGTATACCAGGGGAAAACCGTGGGGCTGATAGGAGATGCCGGATGTTTCAGCTTTCAGTCCAGCAAAACCATCGCCTGTGGGGAAGGCGGAGGAATCATCAGCAACAATGAAAAACTGCTGGATGATTGTTATACCGTACAGAACCACGGAACGAACAAACAAGGCCGGTCGGTGACCATTGGATCGAAATACCGGATGAATGAACTGGAAGGAGCTCTCTTGTTAAGCCAACTGGAGGGTGCCCGGGAAAGATTCGAAACCAGGAACAGGAACGCCGCATACCTGACTTCGAAGCTGAAAGACTTTCCGGGATTACGCCCTCAGAAACTATATGAAGGGACGGAAAGCGGGTCGTTCTATCTTTATACTATGGCCTATCACCCGGAGTATTTCAATGATGCTCCCCGCGATACATTTCTGAAAGCAGTGACGGCTGAGGGAATTACACTCAGCCCCTATATTGCCAACGGATTGCACCGTGAACCTTGGACCAGCCATATCCTTACCCTGCCGGAGTATACAAAGATGTTCGGTGAAAAACGGTTAAACAATTTCAGGGAAAATCTGGAGCTTCCGAATTGTGACCATGTATGCGCCCATATGGTGATGCTCTGGGCTTCCGGGCCGTTGCTTGCCACACAATCCGACATGGATGATGTATTGAATGCCATCATGAAGGTTTACGAAAACAGGGATAAGCTTTCTTCGATTTAATCTCTTCCGTATGATCCTGAGACAAACTTTCCGGATCTGGAATCTGGTCTTGTTTTCCTGCCTGTTG
>CAYWTT010000503.1:0-3364 GCA_964461245.1 uncultured Prolixibacteraceae bacterium
TGTGTTTTGGTTTATTTATTACGTTTGCAGCGCTCTGTATCTATACATTTAAGCGATTTAACCTGAAAATAAGATATGGTCTTAAGATCAAAATAGTAGCGTATTCAAGGTTTAATAAATTGTCAGTTTGGTGTGGATAATTTACCTGTTTCTGAAAGACCGCAAATTTGAATCCCTTGGTAAGGGATTACTGGCAGGTATGGTTGTGTTTGTACCGGTATTTGCCTTCATTCAGTTGTACACCAAAGTTCATATGGATGAATTTATGCAGGTGTTGCAAAGCATGTAAACAGCCAATCCCCCTTTACGTGAGCTAAGGGGGATTGTTTTTCTTCAGAAGATGTTTCTTCCTCTATTCGTGAGATTTTCCTAATTTTGCCTGATCTAAATAACTATTCGTATGGCACATATCTTCGATGATATTTCAAGGACCTTCAATGAATATCTGCTGATTCCGGGTCTTACAACCAAAGAATCTACGCCCGACAGGATTTCTTTGCGTACGCCCCTGGTGAAATATGCAAAGGGGGGCAGTTCGGAACTGATTCTGAATATCCCTTTTGTATCGGCGATCATGCAATCGGTATCCGATTCCAATATGGCCATAGCCCTGGCAAGGAACGGGGGCTTGTCCTTCATTTTTGGTTCTCAATCGATCGAAGATCAGGCGGAGATGGTTAAAAAAGTGAAGAAATTCAAAGCAGGTTTTGTGGTAAGCGATGCCAATCTGACGCCGGAGAACACGCTGAAAGAGGTTATTGACTTAAAGAACCGAACCGGTTTTTCAACCATAGCCATAACCCACGACGGAACATCGGGCGGTAAATTACTGGGTATGGTAACGAGCAGGGATTATCGTCCCGGGAAGGATAGCCTGGATAAAAAAGTAAAGGATTTTATGACTCCTTTTTCCCGGCTGATTACGGGCAGGTATGGCATCACCCTGGATGAGGCGAATGATATTATCTGGGACAATAAGATTAATACCCTTCCGATTATCGATGAGAATCGGTGCATGAAATATTTTGTGTTCCGGAAGGATTATGAAAACCATAAGGCCAATCCCAATGAACTGTTAGATAATCACAAAAGATTATTGGTTGGTGCGGGAATTAACACCCGGGATTATATGGAACGCATTCCCAAACTGGTGGAAGCCGGGGTGGATGTGTTGTGCATTGACTCTTCCGATGGATTTTCGGAATGGCAAAAGGAAACAATCGGTTTTGTCAGGGCAAATTATGGTGAAAAGGTGAAGATCGGTGCCGGGAATGTGGTGGATGAAGACGGTTTTAATTATCTGGCCGAGGCAGGCGCTGACTTTGTCAAGGTGGGAATTGGCGGAGGATCAATCTGCATTACAAGGGAACAAAAAGGGATCGGCCGGGGCCAGGCTACGGCATTGATCGAAGTGGCTAAAGCGCGTGACGTATATTTCAAGACAAAAGGAGAGTATATCCCTATTTGTTCTGACGGAGGAATCGTGCAGGACTATCATATGGTGCTTGCCCTGGCCATGGGAGCTGACTTTATTATGATGGGAAGATATTTTGCCCGGTTTGATGAAAGTCCAACCAAGAAATTGCTCGTAGGTGGAAATTATGTCAAGGAATACTGGGGCGAAGGGTCTAACCGGGCAAGGAACTGGCAAAGGTATGACATGGGCGGCAACGCCTCACTCAAGTTTGAAGAGGGAGTGGACAGTTACGTTCCTTATGCCGGAAAGCTTAAAGATAACCTTGAAATTACCCTGGGTAAAATAAAATCGACCATGTGTAGTTGTGGTGCTTTATCCATACCGGAACTGAAGCAGGTCGCCAAAATCACCATGGTCTCTTCGACCAGCATCATTGAAGGGGGAGCCCACGATGTGATATTGAAGGAAACCAAACGGGAAAGTTAAATTCCGGGTATCCCCCGGGCATGCATTTTTAGTCTGCTGATCCCAAATGGACCGGAAGACAATTGCTTTGTTAAATATTTTTTCAATATCTTTCGGACCGGTAAAGTTGTTTCCCTTGCGGATAATCCTTTACCCTTGAGGATGGATCGTGATCCCTTTCCCGGATGAACCTATGAGAAAAATTTTAACCATTTTGCTGCTCTTAACGGCGAATCTGGTTTATTGCCAGAATCCCGCCCGATTGTCCCTGAACGGTCAGTGGAAATTGTATTATGGCACATATGATAAGGATGCTCCGGCTGATCCGGCTGAACTGAAAAGTAAAAACCGGACGGAAATAAACGCCACTGTCCCGGGTAATGTTGAGCTGGACTTACTTTCATCGGGAGTGATCAGAAATCCCGAAACTGGCAACAATATATATGCTCTGCGAAAGTATGAGGCCTACCAGTGGTGGTATTACCGGAAGTTCAGTTCTCCTTCCCTGGCTCCGGGAGAGCGGGCAGAGATCGTTTTGGACGGTTTGGATTGCTTCGGAACCCTCTGGATAAATGAAAAACGGGTGGGTGAGACCGACAATATGCTGATCGCCCACCGATTTGACATTACAGATTTACTCCGGCCGGAAGGTAATACGATTTACATTCGCATCGATCCGGCTGTTCCCAAAAGCCAGGATTACCTCAACGGCACGGTCGGTTCCAGGGGTGATCTGCTGGTTGAGCAGATGCATGTACGCAAAGCCCCTCACATGTATGGATGGGATATCATGCCTCGCCTGATAAGCGCCGGTTTATGGCGGGATGTGCGACTGGAGATTAAAAAGCCAACCCGTCTGGAACAGGTTTATTGGATGACCAGTGAGACTGATGTGGCCCGCAAAAGGGCGACCATGCTTCTCGACTGGCAGTTCAAAACCGATTATCCGACGGTAGATGGATTAACAATGGAGGTGATCCTGCAGCGGGGAGGGCAAACGCTCTATTCCGCTTTGTTCCCCCTGTACACATTCTGCAACCGGCAAAGGATTTCTCTGGAAAATGTGGATTTATGGTGGCCCAAAGGATATGGTGAGCCTTCTCTGTATGATGCCACCGTCAGAATCCTGGATGATCATAAAAATATTCTGGACGAGAAGAGGCAGAAAGTAGGTATTCGAACGGCTGAGCTGATTTACACCGATATCACCACAAAGGAAAAACCCGGCGAATTTGTGTTCAGAGTAAATGGTGAAAAGATTTTTGTCAGGGGAACGAACTGGGTTCCCCTGGATGCCTTGCACAGTAGGGACAAAGATCATTTGAAGGGAGCCATTGAGATGATCAACGACCTGAATTGCAACATGATTCGCTGCTGGGGAGGGAATGTATATGAGGATCATGAATTCTTCAGGCTTTGCGACGAAAACGGAATTATGGTGTGGCAGGATTTTGCCATGGGATGCACAACCTATCCGCAGGA
>CAYWTT010000504.1:0-3351 GCA_964461245.1 uncultured Prolixibacteraceae bacterium
CACAATGGCGTTATCGTTACCAAGGATAATCTGAAACTGACGGTCGTCTCAGAGGGGTACCAGAAAGAAGAGGATATCTTCAAATAATCCGACCCGGCCGGTTAATTTTTCCCCCGCCTGAATTAATATCCTTTTTGCTGTTCATAGAATACTTTATATTTGAAATCCCACTTCGGGGATTTTTAAAGCATTACTATGAAAAAGTTACTATTATCCATTCTGGTCATTGTTTTTTGTCTGGCAGAACTTTATGCCTGTGAGGGGATGTGGATCCCCGCCCTTCTGAAAAAATACAATATCAAGGATATGCAGCGCATGGGATTCCGTTTGACGGCAGAGGATGTCTATTCGGTGAACCAGGCCAGCATGAAGGATGCCGTAGTAATTTTCGGAGGGGGATGTACCGGAGAACTGATCTCAGGAGAAGGCTTGCTGATTACCAACCATCATTGCGGTTACGGACAGATACAAAACCACAGCAGCTTGGAACATGACTACCTTACCGACGGTTTCTGGGCAAAAAACAGGGATGAAGAATTGCCTTGTCCGGGTTTAACGGTCAGTTTCCTTGAGTATATGGAAGAGGTGACTGAAAAAGTCCTGGAGGGTACCGATACCCTTTCTGATCCGGGAGCAAAAACCGCGAGAATCAGTGAAAACTGTCGGTCCATTGAGAGGAAGGCAGGTGAGCAAGGCAAATTGAGAGCACAGGTGAAGCCCTTTTTTTACGGTAATCAGTATTTTCTCCAGGTATATAAAGTGTATACCGATGTCAGGTTGGTCGGGGCGCCTCCATCCGCTATCGGAAAGTTCGGAGGCGATACGGATAATTGGGTGTGGCCTCGTCATACTGGCGACTTTTCCCTTTTCAGGATTTATGCAGGAAGGGATAATGAACCTACTCCCTTTTCTGCGGATAATGTACCTTACAAACCCCGGAAGTTTTTTTCTGTCTCACTGAAAGGGATACAACCGGGCGATTTCACCATGGTTTTTGGTTATCCTGGCCGCACTACCCGTTACATTACTTCAGATGCTGTCGATCTGATCATGAATCAGCGGGATCCTGACCGCATCGGAATCCGCGATATTAAACTCAATATACTGAACCATTTCATGAGCGCCGATCCCGGAGTCAGGATTCAGTATTCGGCCAAATATGCCGCGATAAGCAATGCCTGGAAAAAATGGCAAGGTGAAGTGCTGGGATTGAGGAATAACAACGCCATAGAGGTAAAGAAGCAGTTTGAAAAACAATTTGAAATCTGGGCAAAAGATCAGGATCTTTGGGAAAACCGTTACAGCCGGATTTTTCGTCAGTCGGCCGAGATTCATGCCAGGTATGCCCCCGTTATCAGGGCTTCTGATTATTACAGCGAGATTGTGGTCAATGGGATCGAAATATTCACATTGGCCGGAACACTTCAGAACTACCTGAAGCTGATCGGGGGCCAGAATGAAATTCCGGAAGAAGTCCGGAAAGCAGTTTTGCGTCAGGTATCCGGATTTTACAGTGAGTATTACAAGCCACTTGATGAACAACTGTTTGTTCGGCTGCTGCCACTTTTATCGGAACACACAGGCGACGAATTTCTTCCCCCTGATTTCCGGTCGCTGATGGTGAAAAATTCGGGAGAGAAATTGTTGGGAAAGATTTACCGGAAAAGCATGCTTTCTGATTCAATCAAGCTGAAACAATTCCTAAGTGAGGCTAATGTAGGTAAACTCGGAAAATTGAAGTCAGATCCGGTTATGAGACTTTATTCCGCGCTGAGGGACCTGTATGACGGGAAAATTCAGCCGGAAGTCAGGCTACTGGAAACGGACATGGAAGTGTATATGAAAAGTTATATGGAAGGAATCCTGAGGATGAACGGAGAAAGGCCACTTTATCCCGATGCCAATTCCACTTTGAGAGTCTCATACGGCAGGGTGGAGGGATACGAACCGCGCGACGGGATAATCTACCTGCCCTCCTCAACCCTCGACGGAGTCATGGAAAAAGACTCTCCAGCCGTTTATGATTATGATGTGCCCGACCGATTGAAAGAGTTGTATAAACTGAAAGATTACGGCCGTTACGGGGTTAACGGGAAAATGCCGGTTTGCTTTATTGCTTCCAACCACACTACCGGTGGCAACTCGGGAAGTCCGGTGGTGAACGGAGACGGGCAACTTATCGGTGTGAATTTTGACCGTGACTGGGAAGGCACCATGAGCGATATCCTTTACGACCCCTCAGTCTGCCGCAACATTATCCTGGATATCCGTTATGCCCTTTTTATCATCGATAAATTTGCCGGAGCCGGATACCTGCTGGACGAGATGGATATTCAGGAATAGTTTGTCCCTGAGCCCGGCTGGTTTTATAGTTGGTAAATCAGCGACAACTGCTGGGAATGATCGAGCTGTTCCCATTCAATCATATGAAAAGACCAGTTAAAACGGGCTGTCACATTTTTAAAACGAATAAAATACCAGATGGCATCGGTCCGTAAATAGTTGGAAAACCGGTATATCGGATCTCCTAGGGCAAATTGCAGTTTATCCCCACTGTGGAGCGTTGTTTTAAGGCCGAATTTCCTGTACCTGCCTGTCCCTTCAAAATGAAAGGCATATCGGATCTGAAAGCCTTCGGTCACCGAACGTTCACGGTATAACGAAGACATAAAACCGGCTTTCAGTTCACAAAGAATCGTTTTGTCACTGCCCAGTCTGAGCCCGGCCATCAGAGAGTAGCCTAAATGATCTTTGATATGCATGTTCTCTACCCATTCGGCAGTATGGGCCAGGTGATTCATAAGAATGTAATTCTGCAGGAACCAGTTATCTGCTTTTACCTCACCTGAAGATCCAACCATAAAAGATTCCCTTACCGTTTGGGTCTGTCGCCCAGTCCAATCCACAAAAGCCGTCTGATGTCCC
This sequence comes from uncultured Prolixibacteraceae bacterium, assembly GCA_964461245.1. Lineage (GTDB taxonomy): Bacteria > Bacteroidota > Bacteroidia > Bacteroidales > Prolixibacteraceae > UBA1413. The sequence continues at coordinate 2,926 of CAYWTT010000504.1, forward strand.
CATTCCCCGGATATTTTACCAGACAATCCCTCGATCTGCGGTCTGTAATAAGCCAGGGTATCAGCCAGCATAGCCAGCGGGAAATCAATAACTCCCAGCCGAGGGAACGAACCGAACCTGAATTCGGTTTTCTGATCGGCATATTTGTAATAGAGAATCAGGCGAGGCTGATGAAAATCAATGTGGCTGCCGGATTCATACCATTCACTGATGCCGGCAAACATGCTGTGCCCTTCCACCGATGTACCGATTTCCACCGATCCCCGTGTGCCGAGTATAGTCTGTGGAATCGATTGTCCGTTATGAAATTCACGATTGTCCCCGATCCCTTCCAGGGTGAATTTCCATACCGGCTTTTGGGCCTGCAGATTAAGCGTGATTAAAACAAAAAGGATGCAGAGTCTGTTTCTCATGATGTTTCTGGTT
>CAYWTT010000505.1:0-3342 GCA_964461245.1 uncultured Prolixibacteraceae bacterium
ACCTCCTGCATTGCCCACGTGACCGGTTTCAGGCAGACGTGGTCGCTGAAGCCGATTTCATCCAGGCCCTTTTCGATGGCTGCCAGGGTCATCTCTTCGTAAGAGCCGGCACCGTCGGAAAGGACGGAATGGGTGTGATAATCAACCAAACCGCGCATAATCCTTTATAATTTTTTTGTTTTAATATTCCGGTAACTGAATCGGCCTTCATGATCATACAGTCCGATAGGCCCTGTCTCATCTGCCCTGTATGTAGGAACTTCTATCCCTCCGCCGGCTTCCCAGATAGTTTTCCAGCCATCGCTACCCAACTCATGTCCCATCCCTTTGGTGCCGGTGAAGATGAATTCCCAGCCCTCTGCCCTCTCTTTTTCAGTCAGCACGGTGGCGGACTGACCATTGGGTGAGCTGAAAACCTTGGTAGTCAGGAATACTTTTCGTATCAGACTGTTTTTCATTTCAGTATAATTTATTTTTTGCCCGAAATTAGCAATTCATAATGAAAAGGAGGCTGCTTTGCAATAAAGAGTTAAAGATTACCATATGCTCAGCTGCTCTTCAGTCAGGTGAAATGACTTCCGGTGCCAGGGGGAGATTCCGTGCAGGACAATAGCTTTTCGGTGGATTTCAGTGGGGTAGCCCTTATTCTTTTCCCATCCGTATTGCGGAAACTGAGAGTGCAGGGCGAACATCAGCTCATCGCGGTGTGTTTTGGCCAGGATCGACGCAGCAGCAATTGAAGCCATTTTAGTATCGCCTTTCACTATACAGGTATAAGGAATGGAAGTTTGGTTTCTGAAGCGGTTACCGTCGATCAGCAGGTGTTCCGGAACAACGGCCAGCTGGCTGACCGCCCTGTTCATAGCCAGGAAGCTTGCGTTGAGGATATTGATCTCATCAATTTCTGAAGGAGAGGCCATGGCTACAGCCCAGGAAAGAGCGTTTGCCTCAATGAACTTTCTGAGTTCATTCCTGGTTTTCTCAGATAGTTGTTTGGAATCGTTGAGTTGTGGATGGCCGAACCCGGGCGGAAGTATGACGGCTGCAGCAACCACGGGACCGGCGAGGCATCCCCGGCCGGCTTCGTCACAACCGGCTTCCATACGTCCGGGCAGGAGAAATTTCTGCAGTGGGATTTGAATTTTGATCATGCAACGCAGGAAATGAAATGTTTTTTTTATTCTCCGGCAACGCATGCTCTGCGGATGCTTTCCCATAGCAGTGAGGCTGACCGGTCCCAGCTGAACTTCTCCTTCTGTCTGAATCCTTTTTCAACCAGACTCTTCCTCAGTGTTTCATTGGTGCTGATCTTCTCCATTTCCCAGGCGATCTGTGAAGGCTGATGCGGATCGGCATATAACACTGCATCGCCCCCCACCTCCGGAAGCGACGTGGTATGGGAACAAATAACCGGTACGCCGGCTGCCATGGCTTCCACCACCGGAATGCCAAAACCTTCGAAATAAGGAACAAATGTAAGTGCCAATGCAGAGGCAAGTACTTGCCGGAGTTCTTCCACCGGAATTCTGCCGGTAAAAACAACCTCCTTGCCGAAACACATCCCCTTGTATATATCGAAGATCTTTCCCGTTTTAAACATCTTACCCCCCACAATCAATAGTTTTTCAGGTCCGCCGGTCCGGATCTTAAATTCCTCAAACGCCCTGAGCAATCCATCTATATTTTTTCTCGGGTGTAACGCCCCGATGTACAAAAAGTAGGGATCTCCCCCGGTATATTTTTGTCTTACCGGCAATTGCTCATTTTCCGGAAGGGGCACATAGGAGGTGTTTTTACCATTATAAATCACGTCTATTTTTTCGGGAGGAACTCCAAAAGAGTGTGAGATATCGTTTTGGGAAAAGTCGGAAACAGTGGCAATCCGGCGAGCGAGGCCGGCAAACTTCGGAAAGAAATGGTTATAATACCAAGAGGTGAGCCACGGAAGGTCTTTGGGACGGTGTACAAAATTGAGGTCGTGCATCACCGCCAGCTGGGGCACTTTTGTTCGGGTCGACAGATAACCGTCGGGCGAAAGGAAAAGGTCGGCCTTGTATCTTTCCAGAACCGGAGGAATGCAAAATTCAAACCAGATATACCACAAAGCAGGATGACGGGTGGGGGGAGTAACCACCACGGGAGTTACATTCGCGGAAAAGATGAATTCCCGGCTAAACGGACGATCAAACAGGAAAATGAACTGATGTTCAGGATGTTGAACTGTGATCCTTCTCATCGTTTCGTAGGTAAACCAGCCTATTCCTTCCAGCCGGTTTTTCAATAAGAGCCTGGTGTTGACAACGATAACCATTCCACTTCTCTTCTTGTATGGATAAAAGTACAAAGTATGATTAAAATATTCTATTTTTAGCGTCCGTTTTGTTAAAATCTAAAGATTTGAGGCGCAAATTCGTAACCAACCTGTTTTTGCTGATTTCCCTTAACCTGCTGATTAAGCCGTTTTGGGTCCTGGGGATCGACCGCACGGTTCAGAATGTGGTGGGGGCAGAAAATTATGGCCTGTATTTTGCTCTTTTCAATTTCTCCATGATTCTCAACATCATCCTTGACCTCGGGATCACCAATTACAACAACCGGAACATTTCCCAGCACCGTTTCCTCGTAAAAAAGCACCTTTCGAACATCATCGGTCTTAAACTTCTGCTGGCTGTGGTGTATGCGGTATTCTGCCTGATAGCCGCTGTCCTCATCGGTTACGGGAAGATCCAGTTTCACCTTCTTCTCTTCCTGATACTGAACCAATTTCTGATCTCCTTTACGCTTTACCTGCGTTCCAATATCAGCGCATTGCAGTTTTTCCGCACCGACAGCTTTTTGTCGGTTCTTGACCGGACATTGATGATAGGGATCTGCAGCGTTCTGCTTTTTACCCATATTACCCGGCAGCCTTTCCGTATCGAGTGGTTTGTCTATGCTCAGACTGCTGCTTACCTTCTCACCACCCTGATTACCCTGGGTATTGTGATCGTTAAAACCGGCCGGATTTCAATCCGGTTCAATTTACGGTTCTGCCTTGTTTTCCTGAAAAAATCCTATCCGTATGCCTTGCTTATCTTGTTGATGGCATTTTATAACCGGATCGATTCGGTTATGCTCGAACGATTGCTCCCCGATCCGGTCGGCAAGCAGCAAGCCGGCATTTACGCACAGGCATTCAGGCTGCTCGATGCCGTATCCATGTTCGGCGCACTGGTAGCCGGACTGTTGCTGCCCATGTTTTCCAGTATGATCAAGAAACGGGAACCGGTAGGACCAATGATCCATCTTTCGTTTACCTTGCTGTTCGTCCCGGCTGTGATTATCGTGGTTTCGACGCTTTTC
>CAYWTT010000506.1:0-3316 GCA_964461245.1 uncultured Prolixibacteraceae bacterium
TAGGCTGCCCCCCGGATGAACACCCGGAGGATTGGTTCTGCGCATGGCGGTTTACATTAGATTCCTAGGCAGTAAGAAATATGGCTTTGTCTGCGCTCAAGTCTGAATAATTTGTTGACATTTGATTTTTGATATGTTATTTTTTAACCGAATCAGCGACTAATAACAACTAAACAGTAATTATGCTGGTTTGAGAGTAAAGGAACAAATGGGTTTACTGGTGGCTTAGGAGAGACCTTACGGTAGCTCAAAAGGAAACCAATATTTAAATGTCAAAACTGGCGTTTGAATATTGGTTTTTATTATTTTAAGTCTCCAAAACCGCTTTTCAACTCAACGGGGGGATTTTAATGGGTGGGAATATTAAACTGGTGAAGGATAACCAGAGCACAAACGCCCCAGGGTCAAAGCTGAGCGAACAGCAGCGCCGGCAGCTTCAACACGAATTCAAAATTTATATGGAACAATACTTCAAAGAAAAACTTGGTAAAGGCGTAGACTATACCAAAATTGTTATTTGGGAAGATATGATGATAATTCGCGGCGAAGGTTTTTTAACCATGCCGGAAATATACATAACTCAGACTCCATCTGGAAAAGAAGTAGTAAGAGCAGCACGGATGCAAGTGGTTATGCAGCATGCTATCGATAATGTCCATTATTTCGAAGCAAGATTAGGGGCCAAAGCAATACACCATGCATATGAACTTGAACCTGAAGGCGACTTCTGGATGCATGTTATTGTTTTTGACAGAGTACTGACTGAAAAAATCGTCATTGATTAAAAATTAAATTCATTTTCGGTAGTCCGAAGAGAACCCCGTGCAGGGGGCTCCAAGAAGACCGGTGGGTTATATAGTGCGTTAAACGCATTTAACTCCCCCGGCCTTTTGTTTTAAAGGCTTATAAAAATGTTTATAGCCGGGAGATTTTCGGAAGAGTGGTTTTCCTGGTTAAAAAAAGACATTATATGGGAGGGAATTGTAATGAGTGATACTATGAAAGCCTTGGTTTATAGCGGGCCTGAAAAAATAGCCATTCAGGATGTACCGCTGCCAAAAATTGTTGAGCCGGATGATGCCATAGTCCGGGTAACTACATCAACCATCTGTGGAACCGATATCCATATCTGGCACGGCGGAATGCCTGAAGTGGCACCCGGTAGAATCATCGGTCATGAATTTGTGGGGGAAGTCGTTGAAGTCGGTCCTGCAGTAAGAAACAACAAGGTCGGAGACAAAGTCGCTGTTTCCTGCGTGACCCAGTGCGGCGAATGCTTCTACTGCGTACGTGGTGTTTATTCCCATTGCACCACCGGCAGTTGGATTTTTGGCTACATGATCGATGGCTGTCAGGCAGAATATGTGCGTGTTCCTCATGCCAACCTGGGCATGTTCACCATACCCGATGGTTTAACTGAAGAAGATGTATTATTCGTAGGTGACATTTTATCGACCGGTTATTTTGGTGCCGAAAATGCCAAAATTGAACCAGGTGATACAATTGCCGTAATGGGATGCGGCCCGGTTGGAATGTGCGGTATGACTACTGCCCGTTTATGGGGACCATCCAAAATCATAGCAGTTGATATTAACCAGGAGCGGTTGGATTTTGCTGTCAAACAAGGTATTGCCGATGTCGGAGTTAACCCGTTATATTGCGACCCGGTTCAGACCATCAGAGATATGACGGCTGGCCGCGGTGCTGACAGAACGATCGAAGCCAACGGGTTCAAAGCAACTTATGATATGGCAATCGACGCAGTAAGGCCAGGCGGTAATGTTTCCTTTATCGGCGTATTTGAAAAACCGCAGGAACTTGCCATGAACACCTTATGGATCAAAAACATCACCATCAGCATGGGTCTGGTAAATGCCAACCGGATTCCTGAATTGATCAAACTGATCCAGGCTGGCAAAATCGATACCAATTTCTTAATTACCCATCGTGCTCCATTGAATGATATCGTCAAGGGTTATGATATTTTTGGCGTCAAAAAAGAAGGCTGCCTGAAGTGGGTCGTAACACCTTATCAAAAATAAAGAATATTTTATATTTTAATATTTATTTTAAGTTCACTCTTCCATCATAGGATTCATGTTCAAGCCAAAAGGCACCGCTTTTCAAGTGGTGTCTTTTGGTTTTCATTTATAAATTACTTTTTATATCTCCACCTTTGTGATTTTTACATTCCTGGCGGTAAGGTACTGGTCCCGGACCCAGTCGTAGAAGGGTACCGGGGAGAAGGTTTCATCTCCGTTTTTTATGGCTGTCCGGGCGGGCATTAATTGATGATAATCATTTACGAACTCGGTTATCTCCAGGACGTCGTCATTCATCTGGGCAAGCAGAGGTATATAGCGCCCTTCGCCTGTATGTTCTGAATAAACAACTGCTTCTGCGCGCTGCCCTCTGACATTTACTTCGCATTTGGTGTTTTCTTTCAGCCATTTGGCAAATTTGGCTGCTTATTTCAATTTGACTGCTTCCTAGAAAGAGAAAGTCTGCCTTGATTAAGGTTTCAGCCAAATCAGTTATGAATTGTTCGACTGCCGAAGAGACTACTAATTTGACAGGAGATTCGAATCCGATTTCGTTTGGCCGGGGATATAGATTAAATTTTCCAAGCAGACGTGAGTATGTAAAGAACTTAAACTTTTTATTATCCAACTGGTATCCTTGTGAGTGAATGAATTCCCTGTAATCCTTATCCGACAAATTGTTATAAATGAAGCCTTGCAAGATACGATTATATTGAATAGGTAATTTAATTTCCTTTTCAGACGATATTTCCAGTATAATTCTCATTGAATCCCTCCAATAAAACTCCCTTATGGTAAATTATTCTTTTTTTCTCAGCGATATCCTTTTAATCTTCAAAATATTTCTCAAATCCCCCTAGATTTCTCTATAAATTCTTGCCTCTTTGATCACATCTTTTACAAAAAACTTGCTAGATAACAAATCAGGTGTTTTGTACTTTACTCCCCGCATGTGACAAAAGCGTGTCATATGATTTTGCAGGGAACAAATTTTTATTATACCTTCTTCCAATTCCATCTGTTTTCACCTGTATGATCCACAAACTGAGTTACCCTGTTCCCTTTCCTCTCTTTGCGGTATATTCTTTAATAGGAGCCTGTTTATTGGGAGAGGTGTTGTTTTGGAGCTGACAATTTTGATCCCGATCATGCTGATCATATTTCTGGCTTCGGTCATCATGGGAGTGACCAGCTTCGGCTTTGCCTTGATCGCTGTGCCGCTTTTAAACCTGCTGCTGCCTCTCAAGGTACTGGTTCCGGTTCTAATCCTTTAC
>CAYWTT010000507.1:0-3311 GCA_964461245.1 uncultured Prolixibacteraceae bacterium
GCAAAATAGGCATCATCCAATTTTATATATTCGTTATGCGGTACCGTTACAATCACGGCATCATAATCATTACTCAATACTCCGGTGAGGGAAAATCCATATTCATGCTGCAATTCCTCGCTGCTGGCGTGTGGGTCGGTTACATCCACATTTAAAGAGAAAGATTTCAATTCCTTAACTACATCCGCCACTTTACTGTTCCGGATATCGCTTACATTTTCCTTAAAGGTGGCGCCCATCACCAGCACTTTGGCATCTTTCACATTATTGCTGTTTTTGATGATGTGCTGAAGGATCTTTTTGGCCACATATCCTGCCATCCCATCGTTGATGGTGCGGCCCGCAAGAATCACCTGGCTGTCGTATCCCAGCTTTTGCGATTTGTAAGTCAGATAATAGGGATCCACGCCAATGCAATGCCCTCCTACCAGCCCCGGTTGGAATTTCAAAAAGTTCCATTTGGTACCGGCGGCTTCCAGTACTTCGAACGTGTTAATTTCCATCTTGTCGAAAATAATCGACAATTCATTCATGAGGGCGATATTTAAATCCCGTTGGGTATTTTCAATAATCTTGGCAGCTTCTGCCACTTTAATGGAAGATGCCCGATGTACTCCGGCTTTCACTACCAGTTCGTAAACCTTAGCAATGATATCGAGGCTTTCATCGCAACAACCGCTCACCACTTTGGTAATGCTGGTGATGGTATGTTCTTTATCCCCGGGATTAATTCTTTCTGGTGAATATCCCAACTTGTAATCCCGCTCCATTTTTAATCCGGAAAACTTTTCTATGATGGGGGCACAATCCTCTTCAGTACAACCCGGGTAAACAGTGCTTTCAAAAACCACGTAATCGCCCTTTTGCAGCACTTTGCCAATTGTTTCGCTGGCGCGCTGAACCGGTACCAGGTCCGGAACATTCGAGTCATCCACGGGAGTGGGCACAGCTACTATATAAAAACTGGCCTTTCGCAAAACATCCAGGTCGTTGGTAAACTCGATATCACAATTTTTGAAATTGGAGGAATCCAATTCGTTGCTGGGGTCTATTCCATTTCGCATCATTTCAACTCTTGATGCATTGATATCAAATCCAATTACTTTAATCTTCTTAGCAAATTCGAGTGCAATGGGAAGTCCAACATAGCCCAGTCCAATTACAGCAAGTGATTTCTTTTTTTCGAGAAGGTCCTGATACATTATTCGATTACGGGAGTTTTTTATTTATTACTTTGAAATTCTTTGGGTTGTTTGTTCAATTCTTCCTGCGGGAGGCTTTTGAAATATTCGTAAGTAACCTTAAGCCCCTCAGCCCTGCTCACTTTGGGTGCCCATCCCAAAATTTCTTTTGCCTTGGTTATATCCGGCTGGCGTTGTTTCGGGTCATCTATGGGCAGCGGTTTGTACACAATTTTCTGATTGGTTCCGGTGAGTTTTATAATTTCTTCTGCAAAATCTTTAAGCGAAATTTCATCGGGGTTTCCAATGTTTACCGGTTGGGCATAATCACTCATTAGTAACCGGTAGATTCCCTCTACCAGATCGTCTACATAACAAAAGCTCCGGGTCTGGCTGCCATCTCCAAAAACAGTGAGGTCTTCTCCTCTTAAAGCCTGTCCGATAAAGGCCGGGAGGGCCCGGCCATCGTTCAACCGCATTCGCGGGCCAAAGGTGTTGAAGATGCGCACAATTCTTGTTTCTACCTTGTGGAAAGTATGATAAGCCATGGTGATAGCTTCCTGGAAGCGCTTTGCCTCATCATAAACGCCCCGGGGGCCAACCGGGTTAACATTACCCCAATAATTTTCAGTTTGTGGGTGAACCAGGGGATCGCCATAAACTTCGCTGGTGCTGGCTACCAGGATCCTGGCCTTCTTGGAAAGCGCCAGCCCAAGGCAATTGTGAGTTCCTAAAGAACCCACTTTTAAGGTCTGAATCGGAATCTTCAGGTAATCGATAGGACTGGCAGGAGAAGCGAAGTGCAGGATATAATGAAGAGGCCCTGAAACATGAATGAACTTAGACACATCATGATGGTAAAATTCAAACTCTTTGCGTTTAAACAGATGTTCAATATTCTTCAGGTCGCCGGTAATGAGATTATCCATACCCACTACATCAAACCCTTCTTTAATGAACCGGTCGCAAAGATGCGATCCTAAAAATCCTGCAGCGCCGGTAATTAATATTCGCTTATTAGCCACAGCAATTATTTTTGTTGAGTAATTATTTTCCTTCCCACGCTTTCGTAATGGAATCCCAGGTTTTCCATCCGAGACAGATCGAAGAGATTCCTGCCGTCGAAAATTATTTTATTCTTCAGACCGGCAGCAATCATATCAAAATCCGGTGTACGGAATTCGTTCCATTCCGTTGCAATCAGCAGGGCATCGGCATTCTTCAACGCTCCATATTGGGTTTCGGCAAAGTTTATTCTGTCGCCCAGCAGGGCCTTAACATTATTCATGGCTTCCGGATCAAATGCAGAAACAGTGGCTCCCTCACTCAACAGGGCTTCAATCATATACAGGGCGGGCGCTTCGCGGATGTCGTCGGTATTGGGTTTAAAAGCCAGCCCCCATAACGCAAAATGTTTCCCTTTCAGGTCGCCCTTAAAATAGGACTTTATTTTGGGGAGCAAATGCAACTTTTGTTTGGCATTTACATCCATTACCGCATTTAAAATCTGGAAATTGTAATTAATTTCTGAAGAAGATTTTACCAACGCCTGTACATCTTTGGGGAAGCAACTTCCGCCATATCCGATCCCCGGAAACAGGAAGCGCTTGCCAATGCGGTCATCGCTGCCAATTCCACGCCTTACCATATCTACATCTGCTCCCAATTTTTCGCACAGCTGGGCGATTTCATTCATGAAGCTGATTTTCACAGCCAGGAATGAATTGGCGGCATATTTAGTCAACTCCGCCGATTTTTCATCCATAAAAATGATCGGGTTGCCCTGGCGTACAAAGGGTGTGTACAATTCATTCATCACCCGCATGGCTTGTTCCGATTCCGTACCAATCACTACCCGGTCGGGCTTCATGAAATCATCTACTGCTACTCCTTCTCTTAAAAATTCGGGATTCGATACTACATCAAAAGACGAAGCAATGGCGTTACCCGCTTCATTGGCAGCATGGAGGATAGCTCCCCTCACTTTATCGGCAGTACCCACCGGTACGGTACTCTTATCTACAATAACTTTATAATCGCCGGGCTGTAAAATTTTTCCCAGTTGAGAGGCTACTCCCAAAACATATTTTAGATCGGCACTCCCATCTTCGCCGGGCGGAGTGGGAAGCG
>CAYWTT010000508.1:0-3311 GCA_964461245.1 uncultured Prolixibacteraceae bacterium
CTCTATCCAACCTCTCATTTTTTCATTTTTTCTGGTCAGGCGTTCTGTAAAATTCACAATGAATAAATTTGTATAATTGTTTGATTTTTGAGTGAATCGCAATAGGGTGATATGGAAACTGTAAACCACAGAGAGGCAAAGCTTTGGGAAGATTTCAAGGAGGGGGATGACTATGCTTTTTCACTCATATATTCCAAATACTCCCAAAAACTATATAGCTATGGTTTAAAGTTTACTTCCAATTCCACACTGATCGAAGATTCGATTCAGGAACTTTTTTCCGGCCTTGCCAGAACCAGAAAAAAACTGGGCCCTACCGATAATATTCAGTTTTACCTTATCAAATCTTTCAAGAGAGGGTTATTCCGGCAAATGAATAAAGAAAGGCGGTATGATTTAGATAAGGATGAACAGCAATATGTATTTGAGATTACTTATTCGGTTGAACAAGATATTATTCTTGAAGAAAGTGCTTCCCAAAAGATGCAATTACTCAAGAAGGCCATTGATACATTGACATCCAGGCAGAAAGAAGCGATTTACCTTAGATTTACAGAAGAGCTGGATTATGAAATGATATCAGAAATAATGGATATGAGTGTGGAGTCTTGCCGGAATCTATTGTATCGGACCATCAAAAGCCTGCGCGACACCATTCAGTCTTCCGCCCAAAATATTGCCCTGTTTTTCTTCTTAAAAAGAACGTAAAAAAGTGATGGATAAACTTATTTATTGAAGTAAGAATTTTCTTTTTACCAGTTTGTTGTTGAGTGTTTTAAGCATGAAGTTATCCTAAGACTCTCGGGGAACCGTGAAAAAATCCATAGAAATAATGGCTTAGTACTACATTTTTTTGAAAAATAGTGATGATGTTTTTCAAAACGATGCCTTTCTATTATAAACTCAATTTTCAAAGGGTGGATAAAAATTACGAATCATATCATACGGAGGATTTTATCCTTGACAAGGAATTTGCACATTGGGTTTTAAATCCTGATGATTCGACAGATTTCTTCTGGAAATCATTTCAAAAGGCACATCCTGAGAAAGTTAACTCAATTAGAGAAGCTGTCTTGATTATAAACTCATTAAAACCGATTCATCCTGCCATTCCTGAAGAAAAGCTGGATCAGATATTTAGAAAAATAAAACGCCAGCACAGTAGCCGACACAAGGTGATTACTTTCGCTTTAAAGTATGCTGCTGTGATTGTTCTTCTGATAATCATCGGGACTGCACTTTGGCCGTTGTTTAAGACAAACGAACCGTTTCCGGCAGTAGCAACACTTAATTCACAGCAAAAAGGGAAGGTAATTCTTTCTAATGGTTCAGTACGGGAGTTTGAAACTGAAAAAACAATTATCAAACATACGGTCACGGGTAAAATAGCCATTAACGAGGATACCGTCAATATTGCCGTACAGGGAAAAGCAAAAAACAGTACAGGACTTAATCAGGTAATCATCCCTTATGGAAAGCGTTCGGAGATTACCTTAGCCGATGGCACGCATATCTGGCTGAATTCGGGGAGTCAGATATCCTATCCTGCCCGCTTTGATAAAAAAACAAGGGAAGTTTATCTGAATGGAGAAGCCCTTTTCGAGGTGACTCCCGATAAGACAAAACCTTTCTTCGTCCATACAAACGATATCACAATAAGGGTTTTAGGTACCAGGTTCAACGTTTCATCCTATATGGAGGATCCTGTCACCCAGACAGTATTGATTGAAGGGAAAGTCAGTGCTGCCAGAAATTCATTCATGGCAAAGACAATCGACTTAAATCCGGGCGAAAGACTGGTCTATGATAAAAAAGGTGAAAATCTGAAGAAGGATCAGGTGGATGTTAACCTTTACACGTCATGGATAAACGGTTACCTGATATTTGAGAATGAACCGACAACTACTATTTTTAAAAAGCTTGAACGATATTATAACCAGCGGATAATTGCCAACGAAAATCTCGACAAAATCACTTTTTCCGGAAAACTTGACCTGAGAGAACATATCAGGGATGTGCTTGATAATATTTCGTTTGCGTCCCAGGTTACAGTAAAAGAGGAAAATGAACAATTTATAATAAACTGAGCGCCTATGATATAAAAAACCTAACCTGAAATTTGAAAAACCGGGAGGTGCGACCAACAGATCCCGGTTTAAAAAGAGTTAAAAGTGACCCAGAAGGTCAATTATCAATTAAAATCATCCAAATTTATGAATAAAAATGTAAATAGGGAAGGCATTTGTTTTTGTCTTCGTAAAATTTTATTGATCATGCGAATTTCAGTGCTATTGATCTTACTCAGTTCAAGTCTGGTATTCAGTGCCGAAAGTTATGCTCAAAATAAAAAGCTTTCGATACATGTTACCAATGCCAAGGTACTGGATATCATCAAAACGATTGAAAATCAAAGTGAATTTATCTTTTTCTATCAGGATCAGCAAATTGATTTGAATCGGAGAGTTACCATCAACACTGAAAATGGCAATGTAGCTGATATTCTGGATCAGCTATTTTCAGGAACTGACAATATTTATACCATCAAAGACCGGCAGATCATTATTGGCGCTTCCCCGAAGCAATTTGAAAAACCAGGGAAAAACAATGAACAAGAGAGTTCGCCGGCTGAGCAGCCGGCAAAAAAAATGATTAAAGGGAAAGTGCTTGATGCCCAGGGGATGCCATTACCCGGGACAACGATAACCATTGAAGGAACAACCACCGGAACCGTTACCGATGCTTCGGGATATTACGTGCTCAATGCCGGAGATGGTGACAAATTGAAATTCTCCTTTATAGGGTATAAAGATCAGGAAGTGGTCGTTGGATCAAAAACTGCCATTGATGTTTTTCTACAGGAAGATGTAACCACCCTGAATGAGACGATCATTGTCGGGATGGGCAAACAGCAAAAGGCCAGTATTGTGGGATCGATTTCCACTATTGCGGTAAACGATCTGCGTATTCCGACCCGTTCGCTCACCAATGCTTTATCAGGACGTATGGCCGGTGCAGTGGTTGTTCAGCGCAGTGGTGAACCCGGGAGCGATGATGCCAGTTTCTGGATCCGGGGGATTTCCACATTTGGCTCAAACCAAACTCCACTGATTTTAGTCGATGGAGTGGAAAGAAGTATGTCAGATCTTTCGGTAGAAGAAATTGAATCGATTTCTATTTTGAAGGATGCATCTGCTACAGCTGTTTACGGGGTGCGTGCTGCAAACGGGGTGGTAATTGTGACAACCCGTAAAGGAATTGCCCAGAAACCATCAGTTGAAGTAAAAATGGAGTATGGGGTGTCGGATTTGCCA
>CAYWTT010000509.1:0-3299 GCA_964461245.1 uncultured Prolixibacteraceae bacterium
AGCATAGCCATCACAGCACTGATGCGGGCTGCATTTTCACCGAAATTCCGCTGGCAGATCTTATAAATAAAAACCACCATCCAAGCACTGACCAAGGCATTGATCAAACGGACGATGATAATGCTGTTAAATGTAAACTGATAAATAAAAGCCAGTATTAAAGGCCATCCAGTATCTGAAAAACCTTCAATACAGTGTTTGAAATAATAGCCCAGTGAACCGGATTCGAATAATTTAACAATATATTCACCTTCTCCATGGTATCCAAAGGCATCTCCAGCATTAAACTCAAACGGTATCCCGGTTTTTGCTTTATAGAAGAAATAAATGATTATGACATATACTAGTCTTATTATCAGTGCGTTGATAAATATTTTTTTTTGAAAAATGGGAGAGCTTATATCTGCCCATAACATGCTGACCACTGATCCGAAATAGAAGAAGGAAAATACAGCCAAAAATCCAGAAAAAATCCATATAAAGGGTAAGAATCGCGGCACAAAAAGCCAAGCGCAGATCATCAAAACCGAGAAATAAGCGATGATGGCTTTGGAGGTAAAAAAATTGGCGAAATACTTCAAAATGGAACAGGATTAGACTGAATCTTAGTTTGAATCAAGAAATTAAATGTCAATAATATTTAAGCGAAGATCGGTCAGCCCATTTTCCTCTTTTTTATTCTTAACAAAAAATCGGTAACCTCAGGCCCTAATATTTTTCTGAAAAAAATTTTCTTTAGCTTTAAGTGCCAGGGAAGCCATGAAGCGGCAAAATGATGAATGCAATAGGTGTCAGGAGTGAGCGTTACAATCCCTGAACGGGATTTAGGGCAAAAATATTCTTTGGGGAATATATGCATGCATCCCTTGTAAACCTGGTAACTGTTATTGAGAATGAACCCATTGTCATGCATTATGGATGAAATAGTCTCCACATTTGAGGTAAGATCAGGCTTCCCGGTTGATTTGTAAAAGTGCCTGTCTTTATACTAGCTCAGCTGTTCCTCTGCCCATGAATTGTGAGATTCACACGCCATAATCCCGGTGGGAACATCTTTTTCACTTTCGAATCCGGAAAATCCGGGTAAATCCAACAACTCATCCAGGTTTCTGATTACCTCTACGTCGGTATCCATATAAATCCCCCCGAAATGGTACAGGGCATAGAGCCTAACGTAATCGGTAACAAATGCATATTTTTTTGACTGATACGCTTCAAATACATAGGGGTGTGAAGTAATGTCAAAAGTGTCTTCATTCCATAACCGGAGTTGATAGTCAGGCAGGTATTTTTTCCAGGTATCCATGCATTTAAAAGCCAATTCAGGCAATTTACCACGGCCAAACCAACAGTAGTGAATGATCTTCGGTATCAAATGATTAAATCCGGTTTTTAACAAAACCAACAATTCTTTCTGAGGCTTTTCCGTCTCCGAAAGGATGGTTGAATTTTGACATGCTTTTGTACAGTTTCTGGTCGGTAAGTAACCGGATTACTGATTTTTCAATTTGCTCCCTGTTTACTCCAACTAGTAAGGCCGAGCCTGATTCTGTTGCCTCTTTCCTTTCTGTAACCTCTCTCATCACCAGAACAGGTTTACCCAAACAAGGCGCTTCTTCCTGGATCCCTCCGCTATCGGTCAGCAAGAAAAATGATTTACTCATCAGGTAAACAAAGGCCAGGTATTCCAACGGCCTTGTCAGAAAGACATTGCCGTTTTTAATGCCTTCTTTCAGGATGTTATGTACCGGTTTGATGACATTCGGATTTGGGTGCACCGGATAGACAAAATCAATATCCGGGAAAACCAGTGAAAGGTTTTTTATGGCATCACACATATTCTGAATGCCTTCCCCGAAATTTTCACGGCGGTGACCGGTAATCAGGACCATCTTCTGCTCAGCCCCTAGTCGGGTGGCATCATAGCCTTCACAGGCAACATACGCGATGATCTCATTCTCTTTTTCGGGGTCGTCCCCGATCGTTTTTAATGCCCAGAAAAGGGCGTCAATAGCCGTATTTCCGGTGACCAGAATGCTTTCTTCTTTAATGTTTTCAGCGATCAGGTTCTCTTTTGCAGCAAAAGTCGGGGCAAAATGGTAAGTGGCGATCCGGTCGGTGAGTGAACGGTTGATCTCTTCAGGCCAGGGACTGTATATATCGTGGGTCCTTAATCCGGCTTCCACATGGGCAACGGGTATTTTCCGGTAATAGGCTGCCATTCCGGCTGCCAGCGTGGAAGTGGTATCTCCGTGTACAAAAACCAGATCTGGTGAAAAATCTTCCAGAACTTCCCGTAATCCGGATAAAACCATAGTGGTTGTGTCGAACAAATCCTGTGCGGAATGCATGACATCAAGATCATATTCCGGGACAATGTCAAATATCCGGAGAACTTGATCCAGCATATGCCGGTGCTGGCCGGTCACACATACGGAAACCAGGAACAAATTAGGGTATTTTCGGAATTCATGAATCAGTGGCGCCATTTTTATGGCTTCCGGACGTGTTCCAAAAACAAACAGAATTCTTTTCAATTTAAAGTTTTTAACGGTAAAAGCACGACCATTCAAAAGATATCAGGGGTGATGGACAGCTATATAGTAAATGATTAAAGAACAGTAGAACAAAGTGTCGCATTTAATTAAATAATAATATTTAAATCAGATCTCGAAAAGGTTAAAAGATCTTTTCCGGAATTATCTTGCGTCTATTTCACAAATTCTGCTGAGTGTTCTGATCAGGTCATATCCATCCCAGTTTAGTGAAAAGTCGGCAGTATGACCTATCGGGACCATCCTGTCAATACCTGCTGGTCTATTGAGCTGCATAAATGCAAGTAATTCAGATTTGTTGAATCCATAGTATGCCAGTGTCTGGTACTTACGGTTAATGATTCTTGAAATTTCGGTTAATGAAGCTGCTGGAAATTCACAAAAATAGCCTCCTGAAGAGTGAAATTTATCAATATCTTCAAATAGACTTTTCATTTCTATATGCCATATCCGATTATCTTCGGTTTCTGCTTCTATTATCCCATCAGAAAGAATAGCCTGGGAATAAAAAGTGGTAAGTTTATCAACGGCAATTAATGGCTGAAGCTCGTATTGTTTTTGTTTTACCACTTCCTGAAGATTTTTCCAGAAGATTTTTCTGGAATCCCTGATGTTCTCTTTTTTCCCGATCCACACAATTAAATGAGGTGATGAACAGGCGTTCTGATCGAACAGATATGTGTCGTTATAAAGTTGATCCTTATAAACTCACTTATTTTTTATCTCAAACTGAGTCGGATATAT
>CAYWTT010000510.1:0-3295 GCA_964461245.1 uncultured Prolixibacteraceae bacterium
ATGCCAAGGTTTTTTAATGCGGCTTTGTCGTTGGCCAGTGCATCGGCATGGCCCCAGAAACTAAAACGATACCAGTGGGTTGGCTCGCCATTGGTAATCCACACATCTTTTAACCCAGCTTTATTGAGCATTGGGCGGGTGAACTTCAAAAAATCGGTTACCTGCTCGGCTGGCCAGTACATGTTGTAATCGTGCCCTTTGCCAATATTGCCATCTTTACCGTCCCAGGGCCAGCGTTCCCAGTCTTCGCCCTCGTTGTGCAGCGAGATGTACTTTATCGGAAATTTTTCTTTCTCTTTCAGGAATTTTGCCCAATTAATCAGGTAATTGGCGAGGTCGACCTTGTGCGCTGGATCGAGGTCACGGCCACGAAGCGTTTTTTGCAAAGTCATATAGGCTGGTGGGCCATACAGCGTGGTAATAATGGTCAGGTCGTCGCCACGTGATCGGGTCTTTTCAAGTCCCTGGCGGAAGAAATCGCGCATGTTTTTAGTGGTAGATTCATGGTCATAAGCGCCTCCCTGTTCCTTTTGCTGAAAGGGATCGAGAAACATTTTTACCAAACCCACTTTCAGTCCTTCATCGCCGAAAACCATGTCAATAATTTCTTTCCGGCTTTGCTCGTTCATGATACTGAACCCACCGTAATCTGTAGGATTGGTGGCATAATCAATTGTCTGTGCCGTTTCTACATAATTGAACCCGAAACCATCCCATGTACGTAAGTTTTTTGAAAAATCGACAGTCACCGGACACCCCTTGAATACCGGATATTGGGCAAAACCTTGAAAGGTTGTGATTATTGCCGCCAGAAAAATCAGGATTAATTTCTTCATATTTAATAGATTTATGTTTTTACTAAATTTATTTCAGGACTGCTATTTGAACATCGTCGTATTTGCCCGGTTCAAAGTGACATGAGATGTTCATAAGTCAATAATTTTTAAGTTGCGCCAATAAGCATTTCCGGGGAATCCGTTCCTGACCAAAATATCCTGATACAATCGGATGGTCGTTTCTTTTCCTTCAAATTCAGAAAGATCAACGGCAATGGTTTCCCAGCGGCGCATCGCTTTGCTTTTTTCATATTCGTGCAATGGCTGCGGATAGCCATCGCGCTGAACATCCGGCCACTCAATAGCTGGGCCGCCGTCAATGAGTTTTGACATTACCTTCTGATTTCCGACATAAACCGATAGTTTCCAAATACGCCCAGGGTCGGCAGCTACCTCAAAATTAAGTGTCTGTTTTGCAGCAAGGTGCATTTGAGTAAAAAGCTTTACTCCCCGAACTTCGTCGCGCGGGTAAGTTGAAAGTATTTCTCCATCAAGAAAAGTTCCTCCGCGAATTCCACGAACTCCTCCTCCGGGAGCGCCAAATCCGGCTCGTTCCATTTTCCAGTCAGGATTCCACCATTGCGTAAATTCATTGGGGTGAAACCGTTCTGCCGAAAGCGTATTAATTTCAGTCTGAACCGGTATTTCAATTTGTTCGCCGTTGATTTTAGCCCCGTTTGCTTGTAAAATCTGAAGCCCAATCCGCATGGTGCGTAGGGCGAGTGTGTCAAGATTTTCGTCAACGGGGGCAATTAGTTCCATAAACCCCAGGTTCTTTCCTTTGATTTTGTTATTAAGAACTGAAACCAGTTCAGTTGGTAAAATTCGCGAACCATGCATGGCTGCCAGAATTGTGGCCACATTGGCCGCCTGACAATCGGCATCGCTGAAATCGGATGCCTGATAAGCAATATTTACCGATTTCCAGAAATCGCCATTGCCAAACCACAAAGCTACTCCGGCAAACCCGGCATTCCATACGGCGCTGTTAGTGCCCGGATATTCAATTCCCCAACGTTCCTCAACAGCCCGTGCGGTTTCCTGCCATGTTTTCCCATTTTCACCCATTTCAATAATCATCTCGAAACATTGGCGATGAGGAGCTGATGGGTCAAGAACCTTGACAGCCTTTTTCATTAGTTTATGGATGTCTTTCTCAAAAAACGCCATACTTTCGAGCACTCCCATCAGTATTCCGCCATCGGTTCCTTCGGCATACGAATTCACATGCCCCAATTCACGGGAAATGCTTGCAGTTAAATTTGGCATTCCCGGCGTAAACATTGCATACAAATCGCTGCGGTTTTGGTTGCCCACGGTAAACCACATCCTGTTGTTTTTAGGGTGACCTGCATCAGCACCTTTCAATCCCGCAAGTAGCGCCTGACGTGTGTAATAGGCCGAACCCCAGGTGCCCATGTTATAATCGAGCCACTGCTGTCCAAGTTCATCAACAGTCATGTCAAATCCATATTTTTCGAAACCGGCAAGCGCCACCATTTCGTAATACCAGTCATCATCAACTTCGGCCCCACCATTTGCTTCGATGGTTTTTAGCCGTGTCCCCGAAAAACCATTTACCGGCTCAACCGTTGCTGGTTTGTGCTCAAAGTCCCATCCCATGTGAACGGCCACAAGCTGTGCTGTCCACATCGCTTTAATACGGTCGTGGTATTCAGTCTTACTAATCTGAAATAAAACGCTTTCTCGTTGAGTCGGTTTACAGCCCAACAGGTAAAAAATTATTCCCAAAACATATATAAATCTAAATGTCATCATCTTAATATTTTGATTTTATATCGAAGTAGTTCGGTTTTATTTATCTTCCAAAAAAAGTTGTTACAGAAGACGGCGGACTTTGATAATGAAAGACACCATTGTCATCGGTTTGGAACGAACCAATAAACTGGTAATTTTCATGCTCCGATGTTCTGTATGCATCAAATTTGCGATTCTTGGTGCCGGTTAATAAAATCCGTACATCCCGCTCCTGATAATTGGTTGGATCGGTTACCTCGACAAAGAAGTAAAGCTTACTTCCGGCTTGAACTACCTTCCAACTGGCTCGGAACAAGCTGCTGGTTTCCGAAAACAAAACATCATCTATCCGATAAGTATCTGAATTTTCATAACATGAATCCTTATCCCCGTCGATATTGGGGATTGAAACAGATTTTATGGGTTTGAAACCGCGCTTGTTGTTTTTCCAGCCAATTATTCCTTCGGTTGAATTTTCTCCGTCGAATACCTGAATGTTAAAATTGGCGAAATCAAACCCATCGACATCTTGCTGAAATTCAAGTGAGAATCCGTTTTCAGTTTTTCTTATCGCATGAGGAATGTCTCGTAAAATGCTTTTGTTTTTGCCGGGATCGGAAAAGCTAAATTGTATCTTTTTCCCATTCAACCTTATTTCGGCCATGTCGGCACGGTAAGGAGCTGTAATTCCGGTATTAATA
>CAYWTT010000511.1:0-3293 GCA_964461245.1 uncultured Prolixibacteraceae bacterium
TCCGACCGTATATACCCTGATGCCGTATGTCTTTGCGATTTCGGCGGCGGTGAGCGGCGCCACTTCTCCCCGGTTATTCTCCCCGTCAGTAAGCAGAATGATTACCCTGCTCAATGCATCGCTGTCTTTCAGACGGGCTACTGCCGTGGCCAATCCGTTGCCGATGGCGGCTCCGTCCTCGATCAGCCCCGTTTTGATATCGCCGAAAAGATTAAGCAATACAGCCCGGTCAGTGGTAAGCGGACACTGGGTAAATGCTTCTCCTGCGAACACTACAAGCCCCATGCGGTCATGTTCTCTGCCGGAAATGAACTCCATGGCCACTTTTTTGGCAGCTTCCAGCCGGTTGGGAGAGAAATCCATGGCCAGCATACTGGTCGAAATATCAAGAGACACCACAATGTCTATCCCTTCGGTAGTCACATTTTCCCAGCTCGTGGTAGACTGGGGTCTTGCCAGTGCCACAATGAACAATGCCATGGCCACCATTTCCAGAATGAATGGCAGATGGCGCAAATAATGTCTGACTGTCACGGGTGCTTTTTCAAAAGCTGTGGTAGCTGATACCTGAATGCTGGCTGTGTTTTTTTTGTGGCGCAGAAAATACCAAATGAACATGGGTATCAATACCAGCAACAGGTAAAGTAATTCCGGGTTCTTAAATGTGTATTCTCCAAACATCATTCAACTGTTTTAGTTTTTTCCTCCTGTTCACTATTTTCTTCATTCACCGGAGGCTCCGGCTTTTTGATCTCTTCAATCTTTGTTTCATTCACGAAAAGATAGGCATTGGCCAGTACAATGCTGTGATCGTCAGGGAGAGGGTAATACTTGGCAAATTTAACCAGGTCGGCCAGGGGAAGAATCTGTGTCAGATAGTTCAGCGTACGGTCATTTATTAAATTACGGTTTCTCTGGATTGAGGTGAGAATTTCATTGCTGGTCTGCTCCATAGCAGGAATTTCAAACCGGTCTTCAATGTATACCCGCAGAACTTCAGTAACATCGCTGTAATATTCCTTAATCTTATCCTTTTGCCACAACTTTTCTTCCTTGATCCTGTCAAGTTCCCGCAAGGCGATGATATGGGCCGGCTCCTTGGGTTTTTGTGGTTTGACGAACAGTGGCATGTTCTTTTTCTTCCTCTTGATCGAATATAACAGCAGGAACAGAATGGCGCCGATCAGAATGATCCCCATCATGTAAGGTGTCACTTCCTTCAGGGTCAGTGGGGCATCGTAAGGCAGTTTGATGTCTGTCGGACCTTTTGCGGTATCAATCTGGAGTGTCATTACTTTCAATGTCAGCCAGTCGGTGAAAAGTGAATCGTTTTTACCAGGTTCGCTGACGTCGAAACGGAATGGGGGTATCTGGTAAGATCCACTGTCGAAACAGGTTATCAGGAGGTTCTGTACCAGTTTAAGGCTGTTATCCTTCATCCGGGTGGTGTCGATACCCGATTTTTTCAATACCTCAATTTTCCCTGCAAGGGAATCGGGAATTTGTGCAAATCTGATCTTCAAACCGGCAGGTTTTTCAACCTCCAGTTTCAGGTTGATCTGGTCACCGATCAATATCCGGGCAGAATCGAGTGTGGCGGTAACTTTTACCGGTTGTCCCCATGCAGGATGAAACGTCATACCTGCCACCATCACTGCCGCAAACAGTTTGAAAACTAATCTTTTCATATCAGCTTCTTGCCTCTCTTTTCTTGAAAAGGTTCATGAGTGCTCTTACGTAATCTTCCCTGGTATTGATAAGGGCCGCATCCACACCGCAACGGGTGTAGATCCCTCTAAGCCGGTCGGAATGGCTGATCCACCAGTTCCGGTACATGTTGCGTGTGGTGGAGTCGCTGCTGTTCACCCAGAGGTATTTTCCGGTTTCGGCATCTTTCACCTTCATCATCCCGATAGGTGGAAGTTCCTGTTCCCGCTCATCAAAAATCCGTATGGCTACCACATCATGCTTGTTGTTAGCTACAGAAAGAGCCCGCTCGAGATCAGGGTGTTCATCGAGAAAGTCTGAGATCACAAATGCCGTGCATTTCTTCTTTATGGCATTGGTAAGATACCTGAGCGCTTCCGGTATATTGGTTCCCCGCATCTCAGGCCGGAAATCGATCATCTCCCTGATAATCCGCAAAATGTGGGACTTTCCTTTTTTGGGTGGAATGAATTTCTCAATCTTTTCCGAAAAGAATATTACTCCGATTTTGTCGTTATTCTGTATAGCCGAAAAGGCAAGTATGGCTGCAATTTCAGTGATCACACTTTTTTTCAGTTTTACGGTGGTTCCGAAATCATGTGAGCCGCTCACGTCGATGAGCAAC
Organism: uncultured Prolixibacteraceae bacterium; assembly: GCA_964461245.1. Classification (GTDB taxonomy): domain Bacteria; phylum Bacteroidota; class Bacteroidia; order Bacteroidales; family Prolixibacteraceae; genus UBA1413. The sequence goes on from CAYWTT010000511.1 coordinate 2,333, forward strand.
ATAACCGTCAGTTCCCTTTCCTCTTCGAACATTTTGATGTAGGGATGGTTGTACCTGGCGGTCACATTCCAGTCTATATTACGGATATCATCGCCGAACTGGTATTCGCGGACCTCTGAAAATGCCATTCCCCTACCTTTGAAAGCACTGTGATACTCTCCTGCGAAAATATTCCTCGTCAGTCCCCGAGTTTTTATCTCAATCTGCCGCACTCGCCGCAACAGGTCTGTTGTTTCCATCTGTCTTACTTTCAGTCAATGGTAATATTGCTAGTCATGAAATATGTCTTAAACCGGAAATTCAGCAAGGTTCCCGTGCTTCGCCTGGACGGTTTTTACCAGGGAGTCTCTTCGGGCTGATTCAAAGATCAGCGGATGTTTTGCCCGAATTCGAGCCCTGAAGAAAACCCTGTATCCGTTAAGGTACCTCCACCGTATTCAGAATGTCGGCAATAATCTCTTCGGTAGTGATATTATTAGCTTCCGCTTCATAACTCAGTCCGATCCTGTGGCGCATCACATCAGGGCATACTGCACGCACATCTTCCGGGATCACATATCCGCGACGTTTGATGAAAGCATAGGCTTTTGCTGCCTGTGCCAGACTGATGCTGGCCCTGGGAGAAGCTCCCCAGTTAATCATATCCTTGTACTTTTCAAGTTTATTTTCTGCGGGCTCCCTTGTGGAGAAGACAATGTCCACAATATATTTCTGGATCTTTTCATCTATATACACATCCTTTACCACATCACGGGCTTTAACAATATCTGCCGGTTTGAGTATGGGGGAAGTTTCCGGGAAAGTTTTCAACAGGTTTTGCTGAATGATCATTTTCTCTTCTTCCTTCTTCGGATAATTGATCACTACTTTCAGCATGAAACGATCAACCTGCGCTTCAGGCAAAGGATAGGTCCCTTCCTGCTCGATCGGATTCTGGGTGGCCATTACCAGAAAAGGTTCA
>CAYWTT010000512.1:0-3291 GCA_964461245.1 uncultured Prolixibacteraceae bacterium
CATTGCCGCCCCCAGTCCACCGTCCCACGGATTCCCCGGAAGGGAGGTCTTGGTATGGGCAAAGGTGGACGACAAGGAAGCTTTCAACTTTTCAGAGGGGGTGAAATTCAGGTTCAGGTTCGTATTGACCCGTGTTAAATCATTATCCACCAGATAGGACTGGGCGTCGGTATACGATCCGCCCAGACGGGCAATCAGATTCTTTGCAATGCCGAAGTTGGCACTCAGGTTGTATTCCTGTTTAAAACCCAGTCTGGTAATTTCATCCCACCAGTCGGTGCTGTATTTTTGTGCATTTTCCCAAGTCAATCCCCCCGGCAGTCCAGACGGAACTCCGGTATTGCCGTCATTTTCCCAGGCTTCCTGGTACAACTGCAACCATTCTTCCGCATTGGTCATGTTCACCTTTTTGGTAGGTGTGCTGACACTCTGCTTTGTGTTGAATTCAATGGCCAGTTTTTTGCCCTTGGCTTTTTTAGTGGTAATGATAATCACCCCGTTGGCACCCCTGGAACCATAAATACCGGCTGCCGAGGCATCTTTCAAAACCTCAAGGGATTCTATATCGTTCGGGTTAATAGAAGAAAGCGGATTCAAATTCATGCCCCCGGTCCTGCCTCCAAGACCAAATATATCGTTGGTGATCGGAATGCCATCCACCACATACAGCGGATCACCGCTGGCGTTAATCGAGGCTACCCCCCTCACGCGGACAACAGAACTTGAACCAGCCATACCGCTGCCGGTGGTCACACTCACCCCGGGTGCCTGCCCGGCTAAAACCGATTCAAAGGAGGGAGATACTTTGAGGGAAATATCCTTGCTGTCCACTTTGGCAATGGAACCCGTGATCTCCCTCTTTTGCTGAATTCCATATCCGACTACCACCACTTCATCCACGCCGAAAGTTTCTTCTGCCAGCCGGATGTTTATCACGGCCTGATTCTGAACAGTTACTTGCTGGGTTATAAACCCTACAAAACTGAATGAAAGAGTCGATTGCGGAGTGACCTCAAGGGAATAATTACCGTCCACATCGGTAATTGTTCCCGTTGTGGTCCCAACAACCACAATACTAACACCAGGGATTCCTACATTGTTGGTATCGGTTACTTTCCCTGTAATTTTGATTTTTTGCCCGAATGCTGCTGTGGTAATCAGCAAAGCCGCAAAAAATAAAAACAGCTTTAGTTTTCTTCGAATCATCATTTGTTAGTTAATTAGTTATTAAAGCAGAGTTTTTCAGACATTTTTATAGAATATTTTTTGGAATATTATTGTCCTTCCCTTAATATTCTTTCAAATTTAACACTTAATTCACAAAAAAACCCACCCTTCCGGAAATATCTTCTGCAAACGATTGCGGTGACGTTTGAAGTAAATATGTTATACAACAGGTAGTATCTGGTAGGTGATTTTCAATTTCTAGGGAGGGTTTCATTTCAATCTGATTTTTTTCTGAACAAAACAGGGATTTTGTTATTTTTATAGGTAACCAACATAACAAGTCAGATGAAAACCGGACAGGTAACGATCAAAGACATTGCCAGACATTTAAATATCTCTCCTTCAACTGTTTCCAGAGCATTACAGGATCATCCCGACATCAGCAGCGAAACAAAAAGGCTGGTATGTGAGTTGGCGGCCCGGTTAAAGTACCAGCCCAACATTGTGGCGCTGGGACTTAAACAGCGACGCACCAAAACCATCGGGGTGATCATTCCCGAGATTGTCCATTTTTTCTTTTCACAGGTTATCAGCGGCATTGAAGACGTGGCCTATAAAGCCGGTTATACCGTGATGATATGCCAATCGAACGAAAAATATGAGCGGGAAAAGAACAATGCGCTTACCCTGACAGCTCATCGGGTGGAAGGGATTCTGGTATCTCTTTCCAAGGAGACGTGCGATTACGAGCATCTCACCGATATCCAGGACAACGGGATACCCCTGGTATTTTTTGACCGGATTGCACCTGGAGTGGAAGCCGATCAGGTAATCACCAATGACCGGGAAGCAGCTTATCAGGCAACCTGTCACCTGCTGGAACAGGGAAGGAAACGGATAGCGCACTTTGCCGGTCCCCAGAACCTGGTTATCGGAAGGGAAAGGAAAGAGGGATTTTTACAGGCCTTGTCCGGGGCAGGATCCCCCTCCGGTTCCGGGTTGTGCGTCGAAGCCGATACCTTCGACAAAGCCTTCAGGGAGGTGATCCGGCTCCGGGAAGCCGGCCAGCTGCCCGATGCGCTGTTTTGCAACAACGACCTGACCGCGATTGGTGCCATCAAATCGATCCGGGCGCTTGGACTGCGGGTGCCTGAAGACATTGCGGTGGTCGGCTTTTCTGACGGGGTGTTTGCCACCATTTCCGAACCCGTGCTCACTTCTGTCGACCAGCACGGTTTCACAATGGGTACCGTCGCCACCCGGATGTTGCTCGACAGGATCAACAATGCCGAAAAAGAACTTCCGTTCATCACAAAAGTGATTAAAGGAGATTTGATTATCAGGGATTCTTCCAAACTATCCCTATCTTCGACTCAGTAATTCACCCAAAAAACCTATTATGAAAAAGAAACCTCTGCTGAATTTTTGGCAAATCTGGAATATGAGTTTCGGATTTCTCGGGGTTCAATTTGGTTTTGCCCTCCAGAATGCCAATGTGAGCCGTATCCTTTCCAATCTGGGTGCCGATCTCTCTAATCTTTCCCTTTTCTGGCTTGCCGCACCGGTCATGGGTTTGATTATCCAGCCCATTGTGGGCTGGGCCAGTGATAAAACCTGGAACCGGCTGGGTCGAAGAAGACCTTACATTTTAGGGGGAGCCCTGGTTTCCATGATCGCCATGTTCATCATGCCCAATGCAGCCAGGTTTACAGCCTGGATGACACCGGTCCTGTTCGGAGCCATCATTTTCGCCCTGATGGACGGATCATTCAATGTCACTTTCCAGCCTTTCAGATCGCTCGTGGCAGATATGTTGCCCGAAGAGCAAAGGAATGCCGGCTATTCTGTACAGAGCCTGCTGATCAATACCGGCGCCGTGATCGGATCGATACTCCCCTATTTTCTGACCAATGTGCTGGGGGTTCAAAACCAGGCCCCTGAAGGCGAGGTTCCTCCGTCGGTAATATGGTCATTTTACATAGGAGGCAGTATGCTGATTCTGAGTGTTCTGGTCACCGTTTTAAAAACCAGGGAGTATTCGCCGGCTGAATTCAGTCAGTTCAATCCTACGGAAGAAGAGGATATCGAAAAAAAATCAAATTTCTGGAACACCCTTAAAGAAAT
>CAYWTT010000513.1:0-3288 GCA_964461245.1 uncultured Prolixibacteraceae bacterium
ATTGCATTGGTGCTATCGGTTTGCGGATAGCTAGCCTGTGAACGTAATTTTCCGTTCATATCGTTGAGTTCAATCTTGAAACCCTGTGATACAGCCAGGAAGTGTTTTGCATTGATATGGAGAAAGTTTGCGATTGCCGGTTTGTACCGCTTTTTATTATCAATCAAGGGTGTAAAATCGGTGATGGTTGGGAAATCATAGGTAGTAAAAAATTTCGTAATGTCATAGCCGCTTGCTGATCTGACCGTATCAACATGAATTGTACGTACCTTAACCTCACTATATCCAACAACTGGTGCCGGGAAAAATCCCTCGCCCAGTGGTGTTTCGGTATAACCCATTGATGTGGGAGCCAAAGGAGCGACTTTTTCAATGTATTCAATGGGTTGCTTCCATGGATTCTCTTCTCCACCAATTGATGGCTCATAGCTGGCGACACCACTGCTAATTACAGTAGGGACACCGTTGATTTGTTTAACGGTTGTATAGGAATATTGCTGACCGTATTTTGATTCCTTTTGCGTGGTCATACTATTCCATGCATCATATATTTCTACCTTTTTAACACGCAGGCCTCCACCGTATTTTTTATAAAATGGGGCATTTAAACGGACAAAGGATCTGCTGCTGTCAAACGTGTTTGCCATCCCTTTTTTCATCGCACTTATATCAAATTGGGTAAATACATCACGGAGATTATTCAGCAATGCCCCGGCCATCGATATCGCCTGTTTTAAATCAGGTTTATCTCCCACTTCAGAATTAGGATAGGCAAGCGATGGAAGATTTAAACGTAAGAACTCAGTGCCTGCTTTAGCAAGCGGACTATAGCTGCCATCCTTTGTAGCAGATATATCAATGCCCTTTATTTTAAACCAAATCTTCTTGGGATCACTTGCAAGCCGCCCATAAGCAACTCCAGCTCCTCCGGTCAGATCAATATCTGCATATACCGGCACAAACTCGTACCCTGCACCATAACCGATACTTATCCTGAAATATAACTTGCTTATCCCCTGTAGATATTTATCAAATACCTCCTGATTTGTCGTTACATTTTGCGCAACCTTTGCAAAAACAGTCAGATATCCATTTGCAGTGCTGACATCATATAAGTTATTTCTTATCGTCGCAGTGTCATTACCGAATCCTGCAATCTTAAACATCTGCATTGCTCTTTTATTCTGCACATAGGCGTAGTCATCGCTTTCGTAAGTAACTTTTATACTGGCCTTCGATGGCAGAAGGATTGAATCAAGCGTCCATGCCCGCACATTTTTATTAGCTATAGCACTATCCTGAACTGCATAAGGAAATTCTCCATTAGTAATATAGTTACTGGTCGATGAACCCGGATTGTCAAGCGGGTCTTTGTAGGTGCCCCACCTGTCATTTGATTTGGTGCTGTACCGCGGATTAATTCCATTATAATAAAACTTATAATAATTCTGTTTTTTGCTGCCACCGTTATAGGTAAAATAAATGTCTACCAGCGTGAGTTTTCCGCTATCATTTATTGAGCCATTGATCCCTCTGCAAAGCGAATATGCGTAGTCAAAATGAATCGTCTTGATTGGCTTTGCCTTATCATTATTTTGTAAAAAGTCCGCTTTAGAATATAAATTGATTTCCACAAGCTTTTGCGATGCTGTCGATGTCTGCTTTGCGCCGGTTTCATCAGCGGGTAACCGATCCGCGCAAGATGCAAGTTTGAATGTAGCAATCATGTTTTTTGATTCGATTGAATTGATGTACCACAATTCTTTTTGCCCATATACATAGCTTGCCCTGTCATCCCTTTTATCCGTCCGCAATCCTTCGTTGTACGTTACACTATCTTTTACATAAGGGGCCCGCCATTGATAAGGGTTAGCAATCCCGGCTGTTTTTGTGTAGTTAATTTTTATTGCATCTCCAAGATCATCATCAGTTATTCCATCACCGGTGATATCAACATAATCGTTGGATAAGATCGATGTAAGTAAATACGAGTGTGCGTAAGCGGGGATTAGCTCCTTGTTAAAATAGTTGTCTCTGCCAAGATCCTGCGTATCCGGATATTTTATTGGGTTCGAAGAATCAATATTATATTTGACCAATCCTTCTCTGACACTTGCATTGCTGGCAGCAACGGATGCAGTCACATCTTTTTCAAGTAAATTGTAGACTGGTATTCCATAGACATATCTTCTGCCGTCTGGGTTAAGTACATCAATTTCTGAGATATGATTTGGCTTGCGGAAACTATTGATTCTTTTCTCAATAGTTATCGTGTCATTGATTTTTAAAGTATCTCCCGAGCCCGTAAAATTTTTGTTGCAGTTTCTCAAACCCCATTTGTTCAAACCATAATCTTCAATATATTTTGAAAAGCCATACGTGCTGGCTTCCTGCGCAGTCAAATAAGTAATTACTTCACTTCGCTTATCCCTGCTTTTTTTATACACCATTGGAGATAACACGCTTGTACCGACCTGCACTGAATTTTTATACCGCTTTAGTTTATTAGTCGCTAAAATATACGGGCTGCTGACAGATGGCTGATATAGGTCAGGTGTCACCACATCATCACCCCCAACGGCATCATAGAAGTCTTTTGTATTAATGGCTTTCTCACCAGGATTCCGAAAATAAACAGCTTCAAATACAGAATCGGATTTTTTGAAATCAATACTTTGCTTTAATGCATTGTCTTTTATCCATGGTCCGGTTTGTGTATAGGCATTATTTTGATTTAAATCAACACCTCCATGAAAATATGTTCCAATACCTACATCAGCACTTACTGCATCAGACTCGCTCTTGGTACTCATCAGGTGATCGTATACAAAACCTATGTCACCTCTATACCCGCGGAACATGCCGCCTGTACCTTCCCCTGAAATTGAAAACAGATCATAGGTATATGCAGGGATACCAATATTTGGCACAGCGGGCTTTTCATGATAAGGAATATCCTTTTCCATATTAAAATCAAGCAAGGCCGATGGATTATTTTTTGCAGACTGGTAGTTTATATATCCATAGGCAGGCATTGAAATAGTAGTATCAGCATCCGCTATTTTATTGCTGGACATGTAGCCACTCAAAAATACATTCCCATCCACACCCCATAATTCTCCTCCAACCTTTCCGGTGAAAGTGATTTGCTTACTTGTATAAGGTAAGGTTATTGTTGGGGTATAAGAAGAAGCTGCAAATGAGATAGAAGAGGAAAAAATACTTGCTGAAATGCCTCCTTGAGAAATAAATGATTTGCTTATAGCACCGCTTCCATGCAATTCGATT
>CAYWTT010000514.1:0-3282 GCA_964461245.1 uncultured Prolixibacteraceae bacterium
CGATTCCAAAAGCGCAAATCGACACCAATCCATTGCTCACACAAAATCCTGGATACTAATGTAAGGATCATTCCAGATGAGGCCGGTCCAAATCTCACTTTTGACATTTGGGCCGACCTTATCTTTATTCATATATCCTGGTTATCAATTAATGCAGGTTGACTTGGTATGGGTCATTCCCGCTGAAAAGAATTTCCCGAATGTTCAAATTTATGAGAAGGAAGATTGTTGTTTTTTTATGGGCAATTTGCATATCCCCAACCCTGGTCTCACAAAATGAAAAGGATTTCCTCCCCTCCCGGCACGAACTGGCCTTCCCCGCCGAAACGGTCAGTAAATGCTTCGGAATCAGTAAACCAGAAGGAAGGATCACCCAGGTTGAACAGGATTACGGACATATCATTTTCAACCAATCGTACATTAACCAGCCCATTTGCATTGGGAACAAAAAATATGAACATGGGATCGGAGTGCATGCTACAAGCTCTGTAAGGGTTCAACTGCCTGAACCGGCAGTCCGGTTTAAGGCAGAAGTAGGTCTGGATAATAATCCGCAGACCAGCGGCAGAGCACTTTTCAAAGTGATCTTTACCGTAGAGGCAAAAGGCAAAGTGCTATGGGAATCCCAACCTCTCGGGGTGGGTGAACAAGCCCAGGTGCTCAATATTCCGCTGAACGGAATCACCTGCTTTTACCTTAAAGTCAGATCCTCAGGAGAAAGGGTCAATCTATGTCATGCCGACTGGGCAGAAGCAAGGGTGATTTACGGTGAAAACAAAACAGAATTTCTCGACCAATATGCCAGCCAGACTTCCGCGTTGAATGAACTACCGTTTTCCTTCTTTCTCGGAGGAAAATCCTCACGCGAATTCCTTTCATCGTGGAATTACAGTTTCACCGACTCTGTCTCTCCTGGCCGTATCCTTCACCACATCAAATGGGTAAATCCCGGTCATACATTTGAAGTAAGCTGTCTGCTGACCGAATTTCAGCATCATTCTGCTGTCGAATGGAAATTGTTCTTTAAAAATACGGGGAACCAAAACAGTCAGCGCCTGGAAAACATTGAGTCGCTCGATGCTGCAGTAAGCGAACCGGTGAGGCTTTACCCCAATCAGTCGGCCTATGCTCCTGCATTTATTCATTGTAACAAGGGCAGTAATTACTCCCGGTATGATTTTATGCCCATCAGCCATTTATTGGATGTGACACAAAATTTCCCCATTCAGTCTCATAACGGTCGTTCCAGTGAAGCTTTTCTCCCCTTCTGGAACCTGGAATATCACGGAAGCGGGCTGGTAACTGCCCTGGGGTGGTCGGGGGACTGGAAGGCCAATTTTTTGTTTCCCTCCAATAATCAGGTTTTAATGAAAGCCGGAATGTCGAATGTATCGCTGTACCTGAAACCGGGGGAAGAAATCAGCTCACCGTCGGTATGTTTGCTGTATTGGGAAGGAGAGGATCCTCTCCGGGGGAACAACCTGTTCCGGAGGTTTATGCGGGAGGAGATTGTGCCCCGCATGAACGGCCAGGAACCTATGATTCTTGCCATGAGCGGAGGCTCATCAGCACTGGAAACGGTGAACGAACGGAACCAGGTTGATTTTATCCGTAAAATTTCCGGTACCGGGGTTGGAGTCTACTGGCTTGATGCCGGCTGGTATGCCGGAAATGAAGGCGAATCATGGGACCGAAGCAGGGGAAACTGGAATCCCGACCCTAAAAAGTTTCCCCATGGGATGAAAGTATTGGCTGACGAAGCCCATAAGAACGGACTGAAATTTCTTCTCTGGTTTGATCCTGAAGTGGCTTCACCAGGTTCCGATCTGGCGACAAAACATCCCGAATGGTTGATACGCAGATCGGACAAGGAAGCCGGCCTGGTTAACATGGGAAATCCTCAGGCACTGAAATATATTACCGATTTGATCGCCAAGAGCCTGATCGACTGGGATGTGGATATTTACCGGAACGATTATAACATAGACCCCGGACCGATGTGGAAACTGGCCGATGAACCCGGACGTACCGGAATGACTGAAATTCGCTATGTGGAAGGTTTATACAGCTTCTGGGATCAATTGCTGAAACGAAAACCCGGCCTGCTTATCGACAACTGTGCGAGCGGCGGCCGCCGCATCGATTATGAGACCTGTAAACGTTCCGTGCCCCTCTGGCGTTCGGATTACGAATGTGAAGTCTTTCCCGACGTCTTTGAAGCCAGCCAGAACCAGACCTACGGGTTGAGTTATTACCTTCCGTTCCATTCCGTCGGCCAAGGGGTAACGTTCAACCAATACAAAGACCGGAGCCTTACGACCACCTCAGTGGTTTTTTCCATTGGAACGTCCAAACCGGATGAATTGGCCGTAGTGCCATCCGATAAACTGAAACTGGTCTGGAAAGACTTGAAATCATATAACTATCTGATGGCCTGTGACTTTTATCCTCTCTCCGACTTCAGTCTGAAAGACAATACCTGGATGGTGCTGCAATATGATTCTCCTGAAAATGGAGAAGGTTGTGTGATTTGCTTCAGAAGGGCAAATGCACCCTGGACAGAAGCTGAATTAAGGCTCCGGGCCATTGATCGCAACGCCGGCTATAAGTTAACCGACCTGAATAACGGAATTGAAACAACGATCAAAGGGGATCAGCTGGAAAAGCTGAATGTTCATCTCAATCCGCTGGAGTCGCGGATTTATAAATATGTAACCATCAAAAAGTAACCTGAAAAGCATGAATTCCATAAAGTGCATGTTATCCGGAATTTGGATTTTAACAGCATCCATTGCAACCGCACAGCCTAAAGATTTTACCCGATTTGTCAATCCTTTTACAGGAACAGCTACAGTAGGACACACCTATCCGGCAGCGACAACTCCCTTCGGGATGGTTCAGGTCGGCCCTGATACCGGAATTAAAGGATGGGAACATTGTTCCGGGTATCATTCCGACGACAGGTTCATCCTCGGTTTTTCACATACTCATCTGAGCGGGACTGGTGCGGCTGATATGGGTGATATCCTGATAATGCCCGTTACAGGTGATGCCCTGTTTGAATCAGGAACAGATGAAAATCCGGGATCGGGATACCGTTCTCCATTCTCACACGCGGATGAAATCGCCCGGCCGGGTTATTACTCGGTGAAACTGGACAAATACGACATTCTGGCTGAAATGACGGCTTCTCCCAGGGTCGGATTTCACCGGTACACATTTCCCCAAAACGCAATGGCTGGCATTCTCATTGATCTGGATCATGGAATGGAAGACGTGACC
>CAYWTT010000515.1:0-3282 GCA_964461245.1 uncultured Prolixibacteraceae bacterium
GGTTGAATCCGTGATCATTGTATAACTGCAGCCTGTCCCGGGAAACATCAGGTACCTGCGGAATGATGCGATTCAATGTATGATAAATCATTTCAGGTAAAATAGGAAGAATGAATTTTTGAATTTTAACAGCCGATTCCAGGTAGGAAAGAGAAATGTGCAACAGCGGTTATTTGCCCTCGTTACCTGCAAACCTAATGAATTCCAAAGTGTTACGAAAAACACTTATTTGATGTAAAGAATGTAGCGACATATCAAATATAGTTTAATCCCTAACTGTCAGATTAAGTCGTGACAAATTCAATTGATATGAGACGGATGAAATTTCATTACATAATATTATTTACAGAATTTCCGACAATGCTCTTTCGATAATGCTATCTGTGCCTTTTGCTTCATCTTCTGGAGAAATGTCAACCTTAATATCTGGCATAATCCCGTCATCCAGGTTGTCGCCATTGGGTAAAAGTGTTTTCATGGCCGAAAAACGAAGCGTCCAGCCATTAGGCAATTCGACAGAACAAGGGGTACCCCCGCCACCTCCTGTTTTATCCCCTATTATTGTCACGTTCGGGAATAAGCTGAATACGGCTGCAAACCGGTTGGAGGCGCTAAACGATGCACGATTGGTAAGTATTACCACCTTACCTGAAAAATGCGTTTTATCCGAAGGCTCTGCATAGACTTTCATCTCATTGCCGAAATCGTTGGGTGAAGGACCTGTTTTAAACCATGAACTATAGACATGTGTTTTGCTTTCAACGATCCGGGCAGCAAAACGGAAAATGTTTTTTGCGCTTCCTCCTCCGTTATTTCGAATGTCAATAATTAAACCTTTTGCGTGTTTGTAATGACTAAAAAGATAATCAACCGTTTCGTCACTGATTTGTTCTGCAAAAGTCGGGATATACAGGTATGCAACCGAATCGATGAACTGATGTTCAACGACGCCGGAAATCATGTAGTTGTCTTTTAAATAATTGCGTTGTTGAATTGTCCGGTTGAAATTTTGTGGATACTTTAAAAACCAATCCCAGTTTCTCGACCGGTTAAATGAGGATTGAAGATTGGCATGTCCATCCCTAAGCACATTGAGCATACTTGCCAAAGTATCAAAAAGAGCTTCGTCGCTCATGTCATCTTTTATTTTGGATTGATAAACCTGCCTGACAGAATCCCAGCTGATGTTTTTATATTCAAACAGAGCGTATTTTTTATCTAAAGCTTCCCACATATATTTAAATGTAGTTGTCGGTTTTGCGTTAGGTTCGATTCCCAATGAATGACTCCCGCATAAAGTAAAAACAGGTACCAGAGTTGCCATCAATAAATAGTTCATCTCATTCAGATTAGAAATTTGACATGGTTGAAAAAGTAAAGCCATACTGATTCATGGCCGAAATATTTGCAGTATTGCACAGATAATAATCCCACAAATAGGAGAGTTTTATCCGGTTATTATTTTCCAGGCAGAAGGCTAAATCGAGTATGGAATTGATCCGGAATAGTTTATTTGCTGTCACTATAGAACCATTTGACAATATCGTCTTCAAATAATTGGCTTTCGGATCAACGTAATTCATCATAGTGACATAATTCGGACGCATTAAATAGGAAAGCACCGGCATCTGTAAATTATATGACAGCAATAAATTACGGCTATCATTCCTGATGTCCTTCTTAATGCAACCCAAAAGTCCGATATTCGGAAACATTTCATAGGATGCCATGCTGTTTTCCAGCTTGGGTATCATACGCAAATTTCCGGTTAAATCTATAAAAGTTCCTGTGGACAGGTTAACGCCGCTGGCATATCTTAAGCAAGTCCGGGCAACCGAATAGTTCAAACGGAATAAAACCATAAATGGCTGTTTTTTGTAAAAATCGGGTGAATATCGGTTTACGATCTTTCCATATTGAAAACAAAAATCAACCTTATGGCACCATTTGGCCGAATTCAACACAAAACCAATTTTTATTGACGGGCTTCTGCTTTTATAAAGCAACGGACTTTGACCCTGGTCTTTGACCTTGGTTACGGGAAATCCTATTCCCATTTCGAAGTGTTTATCGAGTTGAGAAAATGCTTCTGACCGGAAAACAGTCAACAATAGAATAAATACAGTTAGCCTCATGCTTTCACTTTAAATATCAGGCAAAACAAGTACTTAAAGCGGACTCATGAGTATCAACCCATAGGATGATACCACTAATGGGTACAAATGAGAAATTGTCAGATCTGTTGTCTGGCTTTCATTTGCTCTTCAATATAGGTTGAAGGAGTGGTATTGGTAAATTTTTTGAATATCCGGTTAAAAGTTGATTTTGAATTAAAGCCGCAATCAAATGCTACTGCTTGAATAGAATAATTTTTATTTTCCGGTAACAATACCTGCTTTTTAAATTCGGTAATTCTGTGATGATTTATAAAGTCACAGAAATTTTGTTTGAAATGTTCACTCAGCAGTTGTGAAATGGTATATGCCGGTACGCCAACGCCCGAGGCAAATTCATAAATGGTAAGTTCGGAATTTAAGTAGGGCTTTTTGTCTTGTGTATACGACAAGACTTTTTGGGCCAGATCCTCAAAATCTGATTCTTTTAATCCGGAACGCTCGTATTTTTGCGTTTTACTTTTATCCGCCGGCTTGGTAATTTGTTCTTCAGGCAGTTCAAAAAAAACGGTACTGTGCTTAAATCCCTGGTAGGTCAAATAAACGAACAAAAAAGAACTAAACCCCCAGGTTATTTCATAGGCATGCATGAAGTGCGGGAAGAGAATTTTTAGTCCGATCTTGCTTATTAAAACGGTAATAAACCACAAAGCAAAAGCTACAATGATTATAATCTTAATCCACATTAAATTTGTTTTCTTATCCGAGGAAAACACCTGCAGTAAATTTCTTTTGTGTTGTTTAAACAATATTATGATAATTAACAGATATACAGGGCCGACTATTATATTTATGTATTGGAAAAAGTTGTGTATGGACCTGTGCTGATGAAGAAAATCAAAGAATGAGCCTATTCCATTTTTATCTTTTCCTGAGAGTGAGTAAGCGACTATCAGAAACAAAGAGGTTAACAAATAGGGTGTGAAGTAAAGAAAATAAGTGAATCTGAAACCTGGTTTTCTATCCAGAAGCTTATGGATATAAAGCGTAAAGAAAGCAGCAATGAAAAGGCTCAGGTTAATGATATATGCGGTTAATTCTGGTTTTCTGAATTCTTGTGTATAATAGATGAACCCATATAAAAAAGTAAAAAAGAACAAAAAAAAAA
>CAYWTT010000516.1:0-3279 GCA_964461245.1 uncultured Prolixibacteraceae bacterium
GGCTTTCATCCATTCCCAGGCTTGTGCATTGGGAATGGCCTGCGCTATGTTTTCATCTTCCATCCGGTTGAAATACTCCACGTAGTGACGGAAATCATCAGCCTTCAGGATAGATTTGTTTTTGTTTTTTTCTCCGGAAATAACACAAACCGGCAGTGCAATACCCAACAGCACCGTAAATACGAAAATCCTAATCTTATAAAACTTTGCCATTTAAAATCCAATAACAAATTTTAAAATCTTCAAATTAACCGGAAGCTGCCTACTCCCTGGTCCTGACTTTATAGATCCACCAGTTCGATTCGGGCAGCGGTTTTCCATCCTGTTTTACATCAAAATCCTGATCGGTTGGGGTATCTACATTCGGGTACCGGCGAACTTCGCCCGTGCGGAAAACCAATTGTTGCAAACTGGCAACCGGTGCGAAAAACAGGCCATTGCCAACCTTTTTATCATCGACAAAAACTTCAAAATAACGGTTTGAGGTTTGGGCCTCAATTCGCACCGTGTATGTTTGATTCGGTTCATATTTCATCAGGTTTCGCATCCGGTAACCGGCTTTGGTCTTCAGCGAACCGTCGGTGTCAAACACCAGTCGTAGCGCGGCGGTGTTTTTATCATCCTGAAGCTCGACATACAACGCTCCGCGATCGTTTTGCCCGGCTTCAATCATAAATTCAGCCGTTATTTTTTCTGACGGAGGGAACAACCGGCCAGCCACCCCGTAATCGAACTCGTCTTTATCCTGAATTTGCAGGCACTTCTGCCCATTTCGCTTTTCAACCGAAACTTTTGCCCATACCGGGCTGTAAATGTTCCAGCTTTCCAATTCTTTCCTTTCAGGTAAATGGTTAAAGAAATCATTTACGTGAGCTTCGGCCACCGATTTTACCGGGACCGGAATCGACGAAACCCAGATATCTTCCTTATTCTCGCTGTAAGTTACCCACAATTTACCATCGGCTGGCTGAACGTTCCGTTCCTGGATACCTCGAACATATTGCGGCCCGTACGATTTGTAGCTCCCGCCATAACGCATGGTCGGGATTTCGCCATTGACGAGCAACAGGTTTTTGTAATCGAGCCCGTCGTCGCTCACCGAAATAGCCAAAGGCCAGCGGAAATCGGAAGGATTGTAAACGGTGGCATATTTCCCATCGGAAGTGCGTTGCCCCCAGATTTTAGCGTTGCTGTTCACGAAGCCGGGGGCACGCCGGGGCTGGGTCCAGGTTTTTCCTTCGTCAGTACTCGTGGCTGTCAGGGCATGTTTCCACAGCCCTACAACATGATTGTTTGGCAAATGGTAGTAGCAAAATGCTTTGTAATCGTCATTCAACGGAATAAGCGGATCGTCGCGGTCGGCTTCCTCGTTCCATTGCTGCATTTGCAACGGATCGGCCAAAACCTGGTTGCAGATTTTCACAAAGCCCTTATCCTTACATTTGGTGTAGAACGGGTAATCGGTATTTTTCTCATTCCAGCCGTGATTGTACCGGATAAAATAAATGGGGCCCAACGATCCGTCTTTGTAAATCTCGCGCACCACGCGGCCAATGCCGTGTCCGTCATTCGGTCCATCCTGCGGGTTGAGACAAATTCCGTAATAACCAAAGACCAGCAACCGATGGTCGTCGGATACATAAAAGCCCATGCGCTGGTGCATCACGGCAAATAAATCTTTGGCAACGGCAGTTTCCTCGGGTTGTGTGGTTCCGTCGGGCACTTTGTATTTGGGAAAAATAACAACCGGCTTGCCCCAGTTGTATCCATCTTTAGAGGTAACCAACAAAGAGTGGCCGGGCGGAACATGTTCGCCAACCGAATCGCTCAGATATTCCAGATAAAACTGGTCGTTCCAGTAAGCCAGCATGGGGGCATGGTTGTAGGTCCAGCCAAATCCATCAGCCAATTCGGGAAATTCGCGGTTGGCCCGCATCATCTGAATATTATGAACGCCCATTGCCGGACTCAGTTGTCCGTGATGATAATCGGGGTTGTTCAGTGTTTTACCAGTATAATGCACCTGCTCCTGCGCAGAAAGGGTTACTGTTCCCAGGAAGGATAGCAAAATTAAAAGGCCTCCCCCAACCTCTCCCAGGAAGGAGAGCTTTGGATACCTGTTATTCATAAGCGTTTAACTTTATATGTAAATTTTCAATCTAAAATCTATCTTATTAATCTTCAACACACAAAGCCACTAAGGGTCTGTTTTTTACGGGGAAGGGTTGGAGATGGGACTTCTTTTCAACCTTTCGACAATCTTATTGTCCACCATAAAAATGGTCCCATGCTTATGCCCTTTCGGCAACGAAATCTCAGATGAAACATCTTCAAACTTCACGAAATCTAAGGTTTTGGCTGCGCCATATTTAAAATCGCCGTAGGCATCGTAATAAATCAGGTAATCCTTGCCTACTTTGGCTACCGTTGGCCCTTCGGTTTTAAACGAAGTAAATGGGTCTGTACTTTTACTCCATGGACCAATCGGTGACTGGCCGAACGAAACTTTGATGTTCCGCATGGGGCGCGTATTGTCTTTATGCACCAGAACGTAATCTTTCTTCCCGCGTTTTACAATCACTGCATCAATCACACTAAAACCGGGATCGAAATAAAGTTTGGTTTCCGAAAAATGCTCAAAGTCTTTGGTGATCGTATAATACAACCGATGGTTATTGTGCTCTTCTTCCTCTCCTTTTTCGAACCGGAAAGGAATGGTTGACGCCCAAACGATGATAAATTCTTTTTTCTGATCATCGTAAAAAAGTTCAGGAGCCCACACATTTACCGTCGAGGTATCGGTCATCACCGGGATGAATTTTTCAGACGACCAGTGAATAAAATCTTTGGTGCTGGCATAACCAAAACCCAGATCGCCTTTCCACGACGATGTCCACACCAGATGAAAAGTTCCGTCAGGCCCCTGCACCACGGATGGATCGCGCATTACTTTTTGCAGCCCGATTTCCGGCCTCAGATACGGTCCTCCCAGATCGTCCCAATGGTAGCCATCCGCACTCGAAGCCAGGTACAAACCTTCGGTGGCCGGTTCGCGAAAAGTGCTGAACAGGTACATCTTTTTTTGTGCACCTGCCCAAAGACTAATTAGTAAAAGAGGCAGGAAAAGCCTCGCCCGCCCCCGCCAAAGGAGGGGAGTTATGGTCGTTTTAAATACAAACATCTTCAGTTTTCTACACAATTGAATTAATAGCCCCAACCTGTTAGGTCAAAACGTTTTATTTTACTGTATCCAGAATCAACACCCAGTCGTTGCCGTTG
>CAYWTT010000517.1:0-3181 GCA_964461245.1 uncultured Prolixibacteraceae bacterium
CGTTCAGGTTTTCCCTGATCAGCTCCACTTCATGCTTTTCAGTTTCAAAATTTTTGATGTCGCGGATCAGGTCGGCACGCTGTTGGTTGGCAGCCGTTTCCCGTTGTTTTAGCTTGTTTTCCAGTGCAACAACTTTCTGATTCCGCTCATTTACAAACTTTTCGTGTTCTGATTTCAACTGGAGATACTTCTCCTTTGCCTGCAGCATTTTCTCCTTCTTGATCACCTCCCCTTCAGCTTCGGCCTCTGCAATCATCTTGAGTTTTTTGGTCTTCAATGCCTTATCCCACATGACATAGGATAGGGCTCCTCCGCCCAAAAGACCGACTAAAGCGCTTATTATTATTCCTGTCATATTCGAAAATGTTTTTATAGTTAATAAAAAACCGCAAATTTTACATCTTCCCCCTTCAGAGATTGTCTGTAAAATATGCGGGTAAAAAATATTTTGATAAAAACCGCTATCTGGATTTTTCTTCCAAAAAATCGGTGATATCGTCTCTCAAATCTTTCAAATCGTTGATGAGAGGAGTTTCATCCGCCTTTTCTTTCATCAACAGGTTGTGGTAGACCAGTTGAAAAGCCGACATGGCAATCACATCCTGCGAATCTTTGTCCGGGTAATCACTTCTGAACGACTGGACCAGTTCATTCAGTTCCTTTGCAGCGTCCCGGAACCTTTTCTCATCATTCCGACTGACCACCAGGGGGTAAATCCGGTTGTCAATCTTTATATTTATTGAAAGCGTGTCGTCCATCCTGTTGTTATTCGTTCAGCATAGCCACACATTTATCAATTTCCCGCATTAATTTGCCAATCCTTTGCCGGGCCGCCTGGTTATCGCCATAACCGGCTTCGATGGTTTTGGCCAGCTTAAGATTTTCATATTTAGTGCTGAGTGAACCCTTTTCTTCTTCGAGAAACTGAATTTTATCTTTTAAAGAAATGATCTCCCGATTCAAATCCTCATTTCTTCTTTCGAGCAGTTCAAATCCGTCAAACACCAACCGGATTTTTTCTTTCAGTTCTTTTACGAGCAAAAGGCTTTCCTCTGTCATTTTTGCTGCAATTCAGTGACAAAATTAATATTTTTAAATAAAATCATGGTCTTCTGATTCCCAAAACACAAAATTAATCGAAAGTCAACCGTTATATTTGCCCGATTCAAAATACTGAATATGTTTTTTTCGAGAGGTAAATTGTTGACCCTTCTCTTTGTTGGTTTCTTTTTTGTCGGATACGGTCAGCTCAAATACTTTGACAATCCTTTGAAAATTCCGGCTTCACTCAGCGGAAATTTCGGAGAACTGCGTCCCAACCATTTTCACACCGGGATCGATTTGCGAACCCAGCAAAAAACCGGGCTTCCGGTCTTTTCAAGCGCGGAAGGGTTTGTCTCCAGGATTGTGATCTCCCCGAACGGATACGGGAAAGCCCTGTATGTGGAACACTCCAACAGCACTACTACTTTATACGGGCACTTGGAACGGTTCAGGGACGATATCGAAGCTTACGTCAGGTCAGAGCAATACAAGCGGCAGTCGTATGCCATCGACATCGAGATTCCACCCGGAAAATTCAAAGTTGCCAGGCAGGAACAGATTGCCTTTAGTGGTAACTCGGGAAGTTCAGGCGGTCCGCACCTTCATTTTGAAATCAGGGACACCAAAACACAGGATGCGCTGAATCCCCTGCTTCTGAACAACTTTAACCTGAAGGATAAAACTGCTCCGAAGATCGTGGCCGTGGAATTGTGTCCGTTGAGTAAGGAGTCAAATGTAGAGTTGACGGCAAGGAAGAAGAGTGTTCCGGTAAAACCGGCAGGCAGCACTTACCAGCTGAATCCTCCTGGGAGCATCAGAGCTTACGGCAAGATCGGAATTGCTGTTAAAGCCAGTGATTATTTCGACGCAAATACCAGTCCATGCGGTGTGTATTCTGCCCAATTGCTGTTAAACGGGGAAAAGGTATACGGTTACACTTTCAGCCGGATCCCTTTTGACCAGAACCGTTATCTGAACAGCCACATCGATTATGAAACCTTTGTGAAATCGGGCAGCCGGTACCAGAAACTGTGGCGTGACCCGGGAAACCGTTTCTACCTGTATGAAACGAACCGGTCGGGAGGAGTCCTGGATGTGGACAGCGGTAAAGTTTACGAGTGTGAGATAATTTTATCAGATGTCATGGGAAATAAATCGAAGCTGGATTTCAAAATTTCAGGGAAATACATCAAGCTTCCCATGCCGTCTGAAAAGAAGGAAAACCTGTTCAATTATGATTCCCGGAATAAAAAGGAGACGGATGATTTTGAGCTGAATGCTCCCCCAGGTGCTTTCTATAAAGATTTTTACTTCCGGTATTCGACTTCCGAAAAAATACCCGGATTTTATTCACGGATACACCGGGTTCATTCCAATACCACTCCCATTCACAAACCGGTGAAGATCAGCATAAAAACGGATAATTTCCCAATCCGTTTGGCCGATAAAGCCGTCATTGTTTCTGTGGATGCTCAGGGTAAAAAAACGTATGTCGGAGGAACGCTCTCGGGAGAGTGGATCACTGCCAATATCATGCAATTCGGCAATTTCGGAGTGACCTGTGATACGATACCTCCGTCGATCACCTCGTTGGGCATCAAAAACAAGACATTGACGGAGCCCAACCGTATCCGTTTCAGAATTACCGACAACCTGTCCGGGATCATGAGTTACAAAGGCCTGATCGATGATGAATGGGCACTTTTTGAATACGATCAGAAATCGGCCACCCTGGTCTATACCATCGATAAGGAACGGCTTACCCTGAACCAGCTTCATTCTCTTGAGCTCACTGTCACCGACAAAGCAGGAAACAGCGCTGTTTACAAAGCCAGTTTCAGGAAATAACAAAAATCGTGGTTCAGATAAATTGAAAAATATATATTTGCCAACTATGAACATTTTTAAACAATTGAATATGATAAAGAAGATCATGATTATAACTTCTGCCGTTTTTACACTTTTATTGGCAGAACACCCGGTTTCCCGGGCTTGTACCAATTTTCTGATCACCCGTGGAGCATCTGCCGACGGATCAGTAATGATCTCCTATGCGGCCGATTCACACACGCTTTATGGTGAATTGTATTACTGGCCTGCAAAAGACTGGCCTGCCGGATCGATGCTTGACGTGACC
>CAYWTT010000518.1:0-3180 GCA_964461245.1 uncultured Prolixibacteraceae bacterium
CCATTGTTTTCAACTTTGTGCTATACTGATCTGGAAAAAGCAAATTCCTATCCACAACGGATAATATTTTACTGTATCCTAAATACCTGCCTACGGTACAGGCTCTTAAACCGTATCTCCAGCTAATGAAGATCATATTCCAGATTAGCCTTCTTCATTTAATCAACCATATCCTGCCATAATATAATCAAATATAATTAGTGCCGTTTTAGGTGCACACCCTCATTTGATCCGTGTTTTAGTCGATTAAATCGTAATTTTATGTGATCAATTATTGCAGATGTCAGGCAATGTGGCAGAATTGGCATCATTTCTGTCTGATATCTATCTTCTGTCAGAAATGCTTCTGTTATAATCTATATATCTCAGTTGTGTAGTTATCAGGTTTAGGAAGGATCATATATGGAAGCAAACGAATTAAAATCCGCTGTTAAACAATACTGTCTGAATAATGGTGCTGATATCGTAGGTTTTGCTCCTGTGGAACGCTGGGAAGAATACAATGAAGTGCATCCGGATTTCAGACCGGCCGGGTTATGGGAACCTGTACGGACGGTGATCGTTATGGGTGTATCCATGCCTTTGCCTATAGTAGAAACTACTCCTTCCTACCTGCATAAAGCAACTTATGATACTGCCAATCAGACCCTGGATGGATTGGCATTTAATCTGGTAAGGTATCTTAACCGCCAGGGCCACGCAGCCTACTTTTTTACCCGCGATGGTTTTGCCAGCCTGAGACTGTTAAAAGACAGACCTAAAGCGTCTTTCGCCCATATAACGGCGGCCAAATATGCCGGTTTGGGTACTATCGGGCTTAACAACTGTCTCCTTACCCCAGAATATGGGCCGCGGGTAAGGTTTGTGTCGGTGTTTACCTCTACGGTTCTGCCTCCCGATCCCATGCTTGAAAAAGATTTATGTATTTCATGTGAGGCCTGTGTCAAATGCTGTCCGGTTGATGCCCTCGCCAGAGTCGAAAACCAGGTTGTCGGCAGTTATGATCTAAACGCATGTCTGACCCATCATGAAAAGCTCAATGGTTATAAAACACCCCCTTGCGGGATCTGTACCAAGGTCTGTCCTGTAGGCAAGGACCGGCTTCTATATAAACAAAAAGGTATTCAGAAAAAGTATTTGCAGGAAAAAGAGGCTTTGGAGGCAAATCCTGATGATCCCCGATACAAAACCTGGACTCAGGTCCGTAAATATGGTGGCTGGAACAAGGATTATCCGCGCGATGGCTCAAAGAAATAAATGAATTAGGGGATGAGAGATATGGGTATTAGCGACCTCGAACAGTTTACACAGCAGTTTAAAATCCTTTTGGATAGGAAACCGGATTTCTCACAGATACTTCAAGAAGGCAGAAAACTGCTGAGTGAATTGGTCAGTCAGCCTGAATGGTTTCGATCCACTTTGTCAGGATTGGTGCTTGATGAAGCCTTTTTGAAATCACAATGGCAATCTATTGACAATAATGACATTCAGCTGTATTTCAGTCCTGACAAATCATTTTCCGTGCGGGCTTTTATTTGGGAACCCGGTGTAATGTACCCCATTCATGATCATGGATCATGGGGATTGGTGGGCGGTTTGATAAACCAAATCAACGAAAAGAAATACGTTCGAATAGATGATGGTTCTGATCCAAACTACGCCGAATTGAAAGTGATTGCCGATGCGGTTTTGACCCCGGGTGAAACTACCTATGTTTTGCCGATAAATGACGGTATTCATAAAATGGCTGCCCTTAACAACCAGGTGGCTGTTTCTATCCATGTTTATGGTTCCCCGGTTCGCAAGGGATTTATAAACCAGTTCGATCCGCACACCAATACCGCAACTCGTGTCTATGGGCCTGCCAATTACAAAAAAGCACTGGCTATAAAAACCCTTGGTTCTATTCCGGAAGCCTGGTCAGAAGAGGTTTTGCATACTGCTATTGATTCTGATAACAATGATTACATTAAGGATGAATGCCGGTTATCTTTGCATAAGTTGAAAGGCTGATTCCAGACAAAAATTTATATCATTCTGCCGGTTCCGGAAATACCGGCTTTTCTTTTGCCAGGAAAGCACCGATGCCATGGGCGCACTCTCCGGTTAGAATAAGGTCGACAGCCTCTCGCGATTCCATTTCCAGAGCATCCGGGTAGGAAAAATCAGGGGTTTTTCTTATGACCTTCAATGCATGGCGCACAGCCTGTGGCCCGTTGTCCGCAATGGTTTTTGCAATCTCGACTGCTTCATCCAGTGCTTGGCCCGGCTTGCTGATCCGGCTGATAACACCCATGGCAAGGGCTTCTTCGGCACCGAGTTTTCTGGCGGTCAGGATCAGGTCTGCGGCCCTGGCGGGACCGACGAGGCGGGTCAGGCCCACTACACCCCCATGATCAGGCATGAGTCCCAGTTTGACCTCGGAAAAGCTGATGACTGCTGCAGGGTCCATTACCCGCAGATCACACCGGGACGCGATTTCAGCGCCTCCTCCATAGGCAAGTCCGTTTATGGCCGCGATAACGGGAACAGGCAGAAATACCAGTGAATCGGTTATAGTCCGTACACGGCTGATCAATAATTCTACTGGGGCTTTCTCATGTGTTTCGAGGGTTTTGATCAGATTTGCGACCTGAGGGTTTTTCGGGTTGACGTCAAAGCCTGTACAAAATGCCTTTTCCCCTGCCCCGGTCAAGACAACGGCCCTGGGCAGGTTCTGCTTCAAATCGGATATCACTGCTTCAAAACAGGTCCACATGTATTCATCCATCGAGTTTTGCTTATCGGGCCGGTCAAATGTTATAACCGCAACGTTTTCTTTGCGCTCAAGGCGGACTCCGTAATTATTCATTCTTTGTCACCTCTCTCACCTTAGCAGTTAGTGTACTTAACCCTGATCAAGAGTTCATTCCATACTCCCCTTTTCAATAAATACCTTTTAATGTAATTGTAGCATGAAATGACTATTATACTATGAAATCATATACAACGAAGAAGCGGTCGGGCTTCCTGATATAATCTATATAGTTCAATTAATGTTGTAATATACTGATATAGAAATCATATTCATGTTAAATTGATAGTGGTAGCCTTTATTTATATTCAGGGAAAAAAGGAATTAACCGCTTCTGATATGGTGGGATAAATCATGCGGATTAAACGAGCGGCGAGAATCGGACT
>CAYWTT010000519.1:0-3176 GCA_964461245.1 uncultured Prolixibacteraceae bacterium
GGGAGGAACCGTGCGCTCCATCGACTGGGAACAATTTTCGGGAGATATTGAAGTACAGGGAGACGATGAAAAAGGAAATGTCACCTTACAAATGCGAAGCGGCCGGATGGTCAGCAGCAAGAACGGCCCCGACCGGTATGTCCCCGATACGGTTTATATCTCCGGGATACCTCGCCCTTATGAGGTGGAAAAGATCTGCAGAAAACGGATAAAAGAGAATGATCCGACACCCGTAAATCATATTCCGGAAGAAGATCGAACACCAGCTTCCCCCCCGAATGAAGGGAACATGAATGTGTTCTGAGTTTTTTGCCTTTTTTTAATCCGGCAGATCCCGTCAGTTCCTGCCACCTGACTGATGTATGTTTACGCCGGTTTGATTCGAAATTTAAAGAATTTATAATTCCGAAAAAATGAGTTTGTCAAGGTTATTTTTTTTTGCATTGATCCCGATTGGAGCAGTTGTCCTGATACTAGCCATCCGTTTGGTAAAAAAATCCATGGCCGGAAAAGTGCTGCTTGAAATCCCTTACCTGCAAAAAACAGGTACTTTTGAGATTGCGGAGCCTGGGGTCTATTCCATCTGGCAGAAGGGACCCCTGTTCAGGAAACTGCCGGTTTACCAATTCCGGCCGGTAATCCGGGACCTTGCCTCCGGTGAGAATATTTCTTTGTTCCCATCTATCTTCCGGCCGAATTCAAACGACGGAATCTCCTGTAAGATGGAGCTGTTCCGATTCACCGCGGGAAGAGGCAGATACCAGATGGATCTGAAGGAAGGGTCAAGCATTTCTGGTATAGAAAAGGCCATTTCACACCTTTTCCCGGTCAAAAAGGCAGATCCTGAGAAATATTATATCCTCGTAAGGGAAAGTCAGCCGTTTTATTTCGTGATAGCGGGCATTCTCCTGATGGCTTTTTCGGGTTTTATGATGATCGGAGGACTGGTCCTGGGAATCCTTGATTTTAAAATAAGCTGAGATCAGGTCTTTGACAGGTAGAAACTCAGGAGCATACGCTTCCTTTCTGTTCAGAACCGGATGGCCGGGGAACGATCCCCGGAGGCGGGCAGAAGCGAAATCCTTACAGGTAAATTTCTCCGGGATAGGTGATCCCAGTCAGGAAGAGTCCGCGTGCAGGGGCACTTGTTCCGGCTGCACAACGGTCCTTCATTTGAATGATCCTTTCAAACCCTTCCACCGTCAGTTTTCCTTTTCCGACTTCCAGCAAAGTGCCTGCAATCGACCTGACCATATTCCGCAGAAACCGGTCGGCTGTGATCGTAAAAACCAGCTGATCCCCCGACAAGGTCCACTCTGCCATGGATATCCTGCAGATATTGGTCTTCACGTCGGAATGCAATTTGCTGAAGCTGGTAAAATCCTCATATCGCCTCAAAACCGAAGCCGCCTTGTTCATTTCTTCCACGTTCAGGGGCAACAGGTAGCGAAAAGCCATATCAGTTAGAAAAGGATCTTTTACGCGCGTGATATGGTACCTGTATGTCCGTGAGATAGCACTGAACCGCGCATGGGCTTCCGGAACCACCGGCCGGATCCTGAACAGGGAAATATCTTCGGGCAGGAAACGGTTCAGTTTGTATACCAGGTCAGTCAGGCTGAAAGGGAGATTATCAGCATCAAAATGAGCAACATAGAAGGAGGCGTGCACGCCTGTGTCTGTCCTCCCGGCTCCGGTAACCGAAACAGGATGCCGCAGAAAAGTGGAAAATGTGGTTTCCAGCATCTCCTGAACAGAAAGGTGGCCGGGCTGTATCTGCCAGCCGAAAAAGCGGGTGCCTTTGAATCTCAGTTCAATAAAATAACGTGGCATGATCATATATTGATCTACGAATATACACAGAATCGGCAAGGGATTGCGTAAAATGGCATACTATCCGCCACTTGCAGGTTAAACTAAGGGGGAACCTGTCATTTTTTCACTTTTCCGGTATAAAAATGACATATTTTCACTGCTAATCCGTCTGACATTAAGGAGCATAACCCAAATAAATAATTAAAATCCAGCAGCTTTCTTTTTGTTCCAGTCAAACGATTTTTTTTGGTATCGAATTTGAAAAAAGCGAAAACAGAAAACAATTTACAATAAACGATTTTAGAAAGGAGGAATGAGCTATGACAATGCTAAGAAAAGCAAATCCGTATTTTCCATCCTTTTGGGATAATTTCTTCTCAAAAGATCTGATGGATTGGGGTAGTTCCAACTTCTCAAGTACAGATACTACCCTTCCCGCTGTGAATGTGAAAGAAAGCGATGAAGCTTTCGAGATTGAAGTCGCGGCACCGGGTATGAATAAAAATGACTTTAAAGTCAACCTGGAGAACAATCTTCTGACCATATCCTCGGAAAAGAAGGAAGAAAAGAAAGAAGAAGGAAAAGGACATTTTACCCGGAGGGAATTCAGCTATCAGTCTTTTCAACGGAGTTTCTCGATTTCTGAAGCAATAGTGGATGCTGAAAAGATTACAGCCAGGTATTGCGAGGGAATTTTGTGTATTACCCTTCCCAAAAAAGAGGAGGTTAAGCCGAAACCCGCCCGGGAAATTTCCATCTTGTAATTAAAAAAACAAAGCCGGGTCCTTTCACGGACCTGGTTTTGTTTTTTTAACACACATCCGGTTCTTTTTTTTAATTCAAACATCTATTTTCGTGGCGCATATAACAAACATTGTATTAAATAAATATTCTATTTATGAATCAGGCAATTGATATACGTGAACTAAATGAACGCATACAGCGTGAAAGTTCGTTTGTCGATCTCATTTCCATGGAAATGAACAAAGTAATAGTAGGCCAGAAACATTTAGTGGAAAGCCTGATGATCGGATTGCTTTCCAACGGGCATATTCTTCTCGAAGGGGTTCCCGGTCTTGCCAAAACTTTGGCCATCAAATCACTGGCCAATACGATTGATGCCAAATTCGCAAGGATCCAGTTTACTCCTGACCTGTTGCCGGCTGATCTGGTAGGAACCATGATTTACAGTCAGAAAAGAGAAGAGTTTACCGTAAAGAAAGGGCCTATTTTTGCCAATTTCATTCTGGCCGATGAAATAAACCGAGCTCCAGCCAAAGTGCAGTCCGCACTGCTTGAGGCTATGCAGGAACGGCAGATTACGATCAGTGACCACACTTATCTGCTGGATGAACCTTTTC
>CAYWTT010000520.1:0-3162 GCA_964461245.1 uncultured Prolixibacteraceae bacterium
TTCCCCTGAACATGGCCGAAGATTTGTCAATCCGCTTCCATGAACAATCAAGGCCCACAATCCCTTTTTCAACCACCAAATCATGGTCTTCAGGCGAGACTGCCTTGTGTGAGAAGGGGTCCAGTACCAGGGCACCGCGGGGGATCTGGTTTAGGCGAGAGACCATTCTGATTTCATTTTGCCGTGCCAGTTTACGGGTGGTGCACTTTTTTGGATCACACTGTTCTGCGTGGTATATAACTACTTTATGAGGCATGGAATCAAAAATTTAAAGATTTTAATTGTTGTATTAATTCGGGTTATCAGTGTAACTCCACTACTTAATAACCTGAAATTTAGTATTTGAAATAAGTGGTATTTAGTCTTTGCATTAAAATTTCATCTAATTAAATTCTATCTTTATACTTCAGTTCATGGAACTTTACTGTGAAGGCCAGCCCCTGACTTTGATCAAGCTCTATTGTTCCGTCTATCTGTTTAACCAGACTATTAACTAATTGTAGTCCTAAAGACTTGGTTTTACGGAAATCAAATCCTTCTGAGAATCCGACACCATTATCCATTACCTTAAGTTGGAAGTTACCGTTATCTCGCATGAACTCTACTTTTATTTTCCTATCCTGGTCTGGAGAAAATGCATGCCTTATACTGTTAGAAAGTAACTCACCATAAATTAACCCACAGGGAATTGCAGTTTCTATATTGAGCATTATATTCTTTTCCAAATCCAGATCAACATCAATTCCACCGAATTTCCCAGTTTCAATGGAATAAGTGTAGAAAATGTCCGCAGTTAAGCTCTCCAGATACTCACTAAAATCAATTTCCACTAAATTTTGAGACTGGTATAGTTTTTCATGGATTATGGCCATGGACTTGATTCTGTTCTGATTCTGTTTCAGTATATTCAGCAATTTCTCATCCTTCACTGCAAGGGATTGAAGATTTAAGATGCTGGATATGATTTGCATATTATTTTTCACCCGGTGGTGGATTTCCTTAAGAAGCAAATCTTTTTCATTAAGTGATTTTTTTATCTGCTCTTCGTATCCTTTACGCTGAATAGCCAGAGCAAAAAAATCAGCGATCCTTTTCACTGCTTGAACATCATCATCACTGTAATCTTTAGTGGTGGGGTTTGCCAGAGCTATCTCGCCCACTAATTCACTCTCAATCAATACCGGAACCGCCATAAACTTTTCTATCTTCAGATGTCCCTCGGGCACCCCTTTCGCTTGGGGGTGTTGTTGAGCTTCATTGGTGTAAAAAGATTCTTTTTTATTTAAACAGTGCCCCCAAAGGCCACTGTATGTGCCATCGGGATCAATGGGAAATATTATTTCCGAGGGAATTTTCCCATCTTCGTAAACTTCACAACGGGGCATCATCTTGGTGAGGGTTTGATTAACCAGAGCCCTGGTTTTAGGATCAATTGTGGCCACAAAACCGTGCTTGCTTCCTGAAATTGATATTGCTTCCTTTAAAATAGAAATAGAAATATCTTGGATAGTGGTTAGAGGTGAAATTAAGGGAACATAAATTCTGGCCAATGCCTGATTAATATTTAACTCTCTTTTAAGTTTAATACGTGATTGTTTCTTTTCAGTTATGTCCAGAACCGAAACCAGAGTTTTTTTAGTATCAGGTAACAGAGCCACAGTCATGAACACGTCTTTTCGGTTCCCGGATCTATCCTTTAAAACAGTCTCATACGTACGGGGAACACGAGAAGGGTTATCTCTGCGGAGTCTGTGATATTCTTCCATACGGGGTATCTCTTCTTCAACAAAAAAATTAGTCCAAGTCATTTTGTTTTCAATCTCATCCTTTGAGTAACCAGTGAGATTGGCAAACTCTTCATTCACCAGTGACAGAATCATGTTATCTTCGCTGATTGCCGTGGCCGTTCCTGTGTTTTCAAAAATAGTTCTATATCTGGTTTCCGATTTTTTTAAAGCTTCTTCCGCCTTTTTACGTTCGGTTATATCCACACCCACCCCTATAAAAAAGTCGAAGTCCTTTCCTTTAAACACTGGCCTCCCATGCCATTCCACCAATAATTTACGCCCATCACTAGTTAAAACATGATTTTCACTTAAACTCGGCTCCCGCATTACGATTAATCTTTCAAAAACTTTTTTAAGATCATCCTGATCCTCTTTGGGAACAAATACCGATAAGTAATCAGAATTCACCACCTGGTTGCGATGGTAACCCAAGGCCTGTAACATGTGATCATTTATCATTAATAATTTGCCTTCGGATGAAATTGCCACAAAGAAAATTGGACTAGATTGGATAAGGGTCTTATTAAAATCTGTTTCATTACGCAGGGCTTCTTCAACTGTTTTACGGTCAGTGATATCTTCGAGTGTTTCCAATGCTCCTATGATTTCTCCCTCAGAATTTTTTATAGGTGCTGCTGTAAAATGCAACCATTTTCCCTGCTCACCCATGGTAGGGAAAAAATCTTCAATATCATATGCCCCCGCCACATGTTCTGATGGATGATATTTCCCATGATATAATTCATCCAGACGTTTTAAATTTCTATCAAGAATTAGATCAGCCAAACATGGTCTTTTGTCCGGGTAAAAGGCCCGCCAGTGATCAGAGGTGCCAATGATTTCAGCACCTGAAATTCCACTGTAGTCTGCTATGGCCTGGTTCCAGTAGAGAACACGATGATTTTCATCAATGACAAATTGTAGAACAGGAGAACCGTCAATTATAGCATTTAGCTGGTTTTGTTTTTCAAGAAGGTTTTTTTCCATTTCTTTACGTTCCGTTATATCCGTAAACAGGGAAAAAGAACCCACAAACTCACCATCATCATCCATTAAAGCAGTTGCCGCAATAATGGTTGAAATTACCGAACCATTTTTATGTTTTAATCGACGTTCATAAGTCTCAGGATATCCTTTAAGGCATTTTTCAACCCGTTTTTTATGATCGGCAATATCTTCGGCAAACATGAAATAACTTACAGGTTTACCAATCATTTCTTCAATTTCATATCCCAAAATTTCCGCCATTTTTGGGTTAACATAGTTTATATTGAAATTGACATCTGTACCCCATATCCCCTCATTAGCAGCCTCAACTATAAATTTATAACGTTTTTCACTTTCTTTTAATTTTT
This sequence comes from uncultured Prolixibacteraceae bacterium, assembly GCA_964461245.1. Classification (GTDB taxonomy): domain Bacteria; phylum Bacteroidota; class Bacteroidia; order Bacteroidales; family Prolixibacteraceae; genus UBA1413. The sequence goes on from CAYWTT010000520.1 coordinate 3,143, forward strand.
TTTCCATCTTATTTTTATAA
>CAYWTT010000521.1:0-3123 GCA_964461245.1 uncultured Prolixibacteraceae bacterium
ATAAGCTTTTCGGAATGGGAAAAGATTTCAGTGCAGGCATCCTGATTAGTTGCTCCTGTACGAAAAGCGTAACGACCGGAAAGAAGGGTGGCACGCGACGGACCGCACAACGGTGTTGCATATCCATGGGTAAAACGTATTCCCTGACTGGCCAACTTGTCGATATTTGGCGTTTTGTATTTGTCAGATCCATAGCATCCGATTTCGCCATAGCCTAAATCATCGGCCAGAATGAAGATGATGTTGGGTTTTTTTTGCTGATTTTTTTGCGCTTCGGCTACCGGGGGATTTATTAGGGCTCCAATAATCGGAAACGTCAACAGTCCGATTGATTTAACAGAGTTTCGGTTCGCAATTCTTTTTAGAATATTCATAATTCTATTGTTATTCAGGTTAATCTAAATTAATGGATTTTTCAATATTATTGACTGGCCACTCTCGTTGCTGCCCTTTTTTAGCCAGTGATTTCCATAACTAAAGTTCGTGCTCATTTAAGCAGTTTGGTATTAGAAGGGAAAAATATAAAAAGCACTAATTCATAACCTAATCTTCGATTTTTGCTTTTCCTTTATTTTTTTAAGTTTAGTTGTATCCGATCCTGTTGGAATTGGAGTTTGATAAGCGGCAATTTTTGCATATTCAACACAACTCTTGTATTCGCGTGCCATGCTTTCCTGGAAAAGTTTTTCCAGGTTTTTCTGATCTTTCTGGTATTCAGGTTTGTCAATGATATTTGCCTTTTCAAGTGGATCTTTTTGATAATCGTACATTTCGCGGGCCATGACATGTTTTTTGTCATAAGGGATGTTAGTTCTGTAGCTGTCTTTCATCCATTCGGTGTAGCGGAAACGTTCTGTACGGATAGTATATCCCATCACCTTGGCACCTTCGCGCGGATACTGGCTAAAAGCATATTTGCGTAATTTAGTTTCAGGATTAGTTATTGCAGGAACCAGACTAATTCCATCCAGATATTTAGGTGTTGGTATATTCATGAGTTCGCAGAGTGTTGGATAAACATCGGTGAATTCGCATAACGTAACCGGTCTGATACCTGGCTTTGTACCCGGAACACTCATCATGAGCAAGGTGTGAGTTGCATTCTCAAAATTGGTGTGTTTGTTCCACAATCCATGGTCACCCAAATGCCAGCCGTGGTCGCCCCATAAAACGATAATGGTGTTTTTTCGAAGATCCAAGCGGTCGAGTTCATCAAGTAACTGCATAATTTGGGCATCAGTGTACGAGGTGGCTGCGTAATACCCATGTATCAATTCTTTTTGTTTTTCAACCGGGAGATGCTCCAGTTCTTTTTCTGAATAACTGTCGAATTGAGGGATATCCGTGTAGCTTTTTAATTCACCAGAGACATGGTAAGCTATGTCAGGACTGTTAGCTGCCTTTTTTTGGAATGGTGCAATTTCAAATTTATCACGATCGTATAAATCCCAGTATTTCTTTGGTGCAACAAAGGGGAGATGAGGCTTGCGAAAACCAACAGCCAGGAAAAATGGTTTATTGCCATTACTTAATTTTTCGAGTGATTTAATGGCCAATTGGGTCAAAGCACCATCCGTATATGTTTCATCAGGCACATCGGCACACTCAGTGGCTTTTCCTTTACCCCTGGCATTAATTGCATTTGGTAATGCATAAGTTGGACAATTTGCATCTTCGTAAGGAACACTCCATGAAGGAGCATCGTGTCCGGGACCTGCACTTCCAATATGGTAAATTTTTCCCATTGCAGCAGTTTCGTAGCCCATTGATTTGAAATATTGCGGCATAGAAACTGCATTTGGATTAACCTGCCTGAAGTCGGTCACTAAATCCCAAACCCTGGTTTTATCGGGGTGTAAGCCCAGCATGATACTTGCTCTTGTGGCAGCACAGATCGCCTGTTGGCAATAGCTACCTGTAAACACAATACCCTCTTTTGCCAAACGATCCATCCCCGGTGTTTTGGCCAGCCGGTCGCCATATGCACCTGTCGAAGGTTTCAGATCATCAACTGCAATAAATAAAATGTTTGGTTTCGTGGAATTTTTACTTGCACTTTCTGCAAACAACGGAAATGCTGTAAGCCCCATTAATGCAAGGCTAAGGCTTGTTTTTGGGTTATGAAATTTTGTCTTCATTTTTATTTGTCAAGTATTTGATGTTTAATAATGTGTCATTGATAAGTTTTTTGGATTGGCTTATACCAAAGTGGTCCGCAATTACCTGAAGATGCCACTTCAATTTTCGAATTGTCTCCTTTGTTTTGAAATGCCCCGACTACGGCATCAGTTCTTGTCTGACTCCAAATGTCGATTTTTAAAGAAGGCGAATTTTGAGCCACCACTGTTGAATATACAATCTCAAATGAACCCAGTTTTGAACTAATTACTTTGCCCGGTACTGAACCAGTCGTCTTGTAATATCCTTTCTCATTTATCATCAGATTGTTCTCCAGAGTAATTCCGGTTGAATTGCCATAACTTTTAATCAGTTCCGACTCATTTGGGCAATAAACCAAGTTGTTAGTCAGAAGTGTACTTTCAGGTTTAATGCTGCGGTTACGTTCTCCGGCGCCCACACAGAAATTCCAGGGCACAGAACAGTCAAAAAAGGTATTGTTGGCCACGATTACATTTTTAACAGGCGCATAACCATTAGGTGGTGAGTTAGGCATAGCATTCATAATGGCTAGGGCCGAACGAAATTCCTTTCCCCTAAGTTTATAAAAGAAGTTGTTATAGATTTGGTGTCCTTCATTAATGATTCTGACTCCACCGGTATTAGCTTTCCCGTTTCCAATAAACCAATTACCCGAAACCACAGCACGGTTGCCGTGTCTCAAGGTCAGGCTTCCTTCACATTCGAAAAACGTATTGTTTAAAAATTGGTTTTCACCCGATTTGTTTGAGATGATCTCGGTTTCCCCATTGCATCGTTCAAAATAGTTTCCTTCAATCACAGATCCTGAGTTGTTTGAACAAACTTCACTAGTTCCGATCCGAATGGATTCTCCTCCGTTAGTTCCTAAAGCTGGACGATATCCGAAGAAATTCCGATAAACCAAATGTCGGTTGTTCATTGAACTGATGTTGTCGGGCCAGATAACCAAAGTGGTTCCTTCGT